>DVHE01000050.1 GCA_018712245.1 Candidatus Avoscillospira avicola
TGTTTGAAGTGCAATTACCAGTTGACCATTCCGCTCATATACGGTACACTGGTCTTGCGTATGGTTTTTGCTCACAAATTAACCTTAACGCAAAAAGGCAGACTGGGCAACCCTTTTGGGGCTGCCCAGTCTGTTTTTTTGCAATTTGGTATTTTTTGTTTTTGCAACGGGCCCATTTTTGCATGAAAGTTTAGGGAGTCGGAGCGCTCTCCTGGGGCGTTTCTGGTTCCGGTGCGGCGTCCGTTTCAGGCGCGGCCTCCGGTTCAGGCGTCGCCGCCGGGGCAACGGGGGCTTCCGCTTCGGCCACCGCTTGAGCCTCCGGCTCAGACGGCACTTCCGGCGGCTGGGCCGAGGTGGTCAGGGCCTCCCGGGGATCATGCTCCAGGTTGTGGCCGGTCTCCCGGCTGAAGAGGTGGATTCGCTCGGCGTGGAAGGTGAAGTGGACCGTCTCGCCCAGGGAAAACTCCCGCACCGGCTCGTCGCCGTCGGGCACCAGGACCACCACCTCGTCCTCGCCGAAGCGCAGGTGCAGGTGGGTGTTGGAGCCCATCATTTCCGTGACCTCCACCTGGCCGGTAAAGCCCGCGGCGTCGGTCAGCAGCACATACTCGGGCCGAATGCCCGCCGTTACGCTCTGGCTCTGGACATTGTACTGTAAGAGCCGCCGCTGCTTCTCCGGGGCGATCTCCAGCCGCCGCCCATTGAGCTCCAGGTGGTACCGCTCGCCCTCCCGGCAGAGCTGGGCCTCGAAGAAGTTCATCTGCGGCGTGCCGATGAACCCGGCCACAAAGAGGTTATTGGGGTCGTGGAACACCTGCCGGGGCGTGCCGATCTGCTGGACAAAGCCCTCCTTCATAATGACGATCCGATCTCCCAGGGTCATGGCCTCGGTCTGATCGTGGGTCACGTAGACGAAGGTGGTTTTGATCCGCTGCCGGAGCTTGATGATCTCCGTGCGCATCTGGTTGCGGAGCTTGGCGTCCAGGTTGGAGAGGGGCTCATCCATCAGAAAGACCTTCGGGGAGCGGACGATGGCGCGGCCGATGGCCACGCGCTGCCGCTGGCCGCCGGAGAGGGCCTTGGGCTTGCGCTTCAAAAGGTCGGTGATATCGAGGATCGCGGCGGCCTCCCGCACCTTCTGGTCGATGACCCGGCGGGGGAACTTGCGCAGCTTCAGGCCGTAGGCGATGTTGTCATAGACCGTCATATGGGGATAGAGGGCATAGTCCTGGAAGACCATGGCAATATCCCGGTCCTTGGGCGGCACGCGGTTGACCACCTTGCCGCCGATGGATATCTCGCCGGCGGAGATCTCCTCCAGGCCCGCGATCATCCGCAGGGTGGTGGACTTGCCGCAGCCGGAGGGGCCGACCAGGACGATGAACTCCTGGTCGCGAATCTCCATGCAGAAGTCCTGCACGGCCACCACCGACTTATCGTAAATCTTTTTTACATGGTTCAAAATAATCTCTGCCATGGGCTATTCCCTGCCCTTCTCATAGAGTTTTTCCCGGCGGCGCTCCCGGGCGCGGTCCAGCCGCGCCGGCACCTCCCGCTTCAGGGTCCGCCAGGTGCGGATCACCTGCCGGATGGCCAGCACCAAGAGCGTCACCGCCGGGCACAGGCCGAAGAGCAGCATCAGCACCAGCAGCAGAGCCAGGTAGTCCTCGGTCAGCCGGACGGCGTTTTCCCAGTAGGGATAGATGACGCCGTTGTTGCGCATGGAGCGCTTGCCGAAGTCCCCGATGACAGAGAAGAGATTCTCCAGAGAATAGCGGCTGCTGTTCTCCACAATGTCTCCGGTTCCCACATCGAAATTCTCCGTGAGGACGCCGTGGGCGAAGCCGGAAATGGGGTCGGGCATGACGATCTCATAGCAGGTAATGGTGCTGTTCTCGTCCAGGGCCTTCATGGCGCTGTAGGAGAGGAACATACTGGCGCCGTCCAGATAGGCCTCTTTGGTGGCGAAGTCGCTCTCCCGGCGCACCACACCGGCCACGTAAAAGGGCTTGCCGTCGATGGTCACGCTGAGGCCCGCCACGTCGAAGCCGCCGAAGAGCTGCCAGGCCAGGGTCTCGTCCAGCACCACCCGGTCCTGCATAAAGTCATTCTCGGAGATATAGCTGCCGGACCGCAGGCGCAGGGGGTGGAACTGAAAGAAGTTTCCGCCCACGCCGATGGCCTTGACCGTGGCCGAGCCATGGTCACCGGTGACGTTGAGACTGATGTGGCCGCTGTAGGCATCGGTGTAGAGGCTGGCGCCCTCCGGCGCCTCCAGGGAGGCGTCGGTGAGCTTTTGGTCAAGGGTCTGATGGAAGAGGCGGATGTCCTCCTCTGACTTACCGCCGTCCTCCGGCATAAAGCAAGCCAGCTGTGCAAAGCGCATCTCGTTGCCGCCCCGGAAGCGGTCCGCGGCGTGGATGGACTCCAGCGTCCCGGCCACGGCCTGGAAGATGGCGAAGCACACCAGCACCAGCGCCGCAAGAATGCAGTTGGCCAGGAACAGGCGCCACCGGCGCCGGTCTACGCGAATTTTCATCCGTTGTCCACCAGCCTGACCTGAGAGCCTGCCTCGATGGGCGCGGAGGAGGTGGTGATGACGAAGTCGCCGCTGGCCAAGCCCGTGACGGCGGCCTTGGTGTCGTCCTTGGCCAGGACGGTGACGCTGGCCCGGGTGGCCACATACCGGTTGCCCAAGGGCGTACTCTTGGCCACGACCACCAGGACGAAGTCGCCGTTGGAGTCGTTGCGCAGGGCGCTGTTGGGGATCAGGCAGTCATAGTTGGCGCTGCGCTGGCCGATGGAGAGGGTCAGGTTTGCGCCGGCCTCCACGCCGTCGCCGGTAAGGCGGAACACGAGCATTTTGCCCTGGCCGGGGTTCTGCGGGTCGTTGGCAACGCTCTCCAGCGTGGCGGTGATGTCGTCGGAGTAGTAGTTGGTAATGGTCGCCACGTCGCCCACCGTGACCTGCTTGGCCTGGTCGGCGGTGACGGGAATTCTCAGGGTATAGCCGCGGTCCGCCACGGTGATGGTGGCCAGGGCCGTGTCGGCGCCGGCGTTGTTGCCGGCGGTGACGTTGATGGCGCTGATCTTGCCAGAGACGTTGGCCTTGACCTCCTGGCCGTCGGCGTTGGCGGTCAGCTCTTCCACCTGCTTTTTCTTGGCCTCAATGGCCTTCTTGGAGTTTTGCAGGTCCAGGCTGGCGGAGTCTCCCAGGGAAGTCTCAAACACCTTGTCCTCCAGGGCGGTTTGGGCGGTCTTGAGGGTCTCAGCAGCCGTGGAAGCAGCCGTAAGGTTGGTCACTTCGTCGTTGAGGGCGCTCTCCTTGGCCTGCTCGTCCTTCCAGTTCTGCTCCAAGCGCTCAATGCGGCGCTCAAAATCATCCACCTTGCCCTGGTAATAGGAAAGCTCCGTCTGGGCATTATCCAATTCTCTCTCTTGATCCTTAATCTTCTGTTCAATGTTCTGAACTTCTTCGCTACTATCGATATATCCATGCTGGTCGCGAATCGCCTGCATTAAAAGCTGTGTGTCAGCTGCATAAGCTGCCGCAACATGGTGATCCTGCCCCGCATATTGCAGCATCAGGTTATAGTCGTCTTTATAGATAATTTCGTCCCGCTTAATATCATTATTGAGATCCTTCAACTGCTTTTTGAGTTCCTCTAATGTCGCGCCAGTGGAAGGGTTCCCACCCTCTTCATCTTCGGAGCCATCATCTGTCCCATCAGCAGTCGTCATAAATGTTTGACTCTCAAGGTCTTCAATCTGCTGCTCTAGCTCTTCTCTCTTGAGGTACTCTTCACGCAGAACAGTATACGCCTTGGCCAATTTGTCCAGGTACGCCTGGTCACTGGTTCCCTGAGCTGTAGCAAGCTGCTCCTTGAGCGTCTCTATGGCTGTTTCTGCCGTGGTGATAGCCGTACCCAGTTCCGTCACCTTAGCCTGGGCCTCGGTATACTCCTTGTCGGTCTGAGCTGCCTGATATTCCTCGTTGGCATTCTGTGTCACCAACTGCTGGGCCTTATACTCGGCCTCTGCTGTTTTGAGCGCCATGGTGATCTGCGTGGGATCGGCGTTGCTGTAAAGACGCAGCACGGCCAGGGCCTCGTTATAGGCGTCGCGGAGCTTCTGCACATCCCGGTTCTCGGTGGCAGTGGTGTTGCCCGCTTCGATCAGGCTCTTCTGGTAGGCCAGCTCCATATCGCTCAGCTCCTGCTGGGCGGTCTTGAGTTCCTCGCTGTCGGCAGCCTCCAGGACAAACAGGGTATCGCCCGCGGAGACCGTGTCGCCCACCTTGACCATGACGCTGCGGATCTTCCGGGTCTGGTTAATGGTCACGTCATACGTCTCGTCCGCCGACACGGTGCCGGTGCCGCGAATCTTGGCGTTGATGGTGCCGGATTCCACGTACTGGGCCGCCACCTCCGGCAGAGAGCGGTTCATGATGGTATTGGAGAAAAAGGTCAGGATCAACAAGATCACCAGGAAGATGATGGCGAAGGTCTTGACCCATTCCCGCCGTTTCGTCTTTTGCATAAGGTATCATACCTCTCTCTGTGGTTTTGCGCCATGGGCGCATCAGTACATCTGCCGGGGGCTGATGCGGTATTCTGTAAATCTGCAGCGAGCCCTCGGTGCAGTCCGGGCGGCTCATAGCCGCCCCTACGGCCATGCGGTCGGCGCAGCCCCGGTGGAATCCGGGGGCTGCGGGCCGATGTGGGCATCGGCCCCTACGGGATTTGCGTTCGGCGATGGTGCGGTGCGGGCGCTTATCCCTTGACCGAGCCGGAGTGGGCGATGCCCTCCACCAGGTATTCCTCGCCGTGGAGGAACAGCAGCAGGCCGGGGATCATGTAGATGACGGCGATGGCAAAGGCGATGCCGATCTCGCCGGTGTTGATGGTGGAAAGATAGACGGAAAGGGGCTGCAAGCTGGCGTCGCTGAGCAGGATCAAGGGCTGCTCTACCATGTTCCAGTAGTCGATGAACACCAGGATCGCGATGGAATACAGGGCGCTCCGGCACTGGGGCAGGCAGATATTCTTGAAAATCTGGAACTCGCTGGAGCCGTCCAGCTTGGCCGCTTCGATGAGCGAATTGGGGATGCGCCGCATAAACTTGGTGAGCAAGAACACCGAGAAGGGCGCGAAGGCGCCGGGCAGGATAATGGCCCAGCGGGTATTGAGGATGCCCAGCCAATCGCTGACCAGGTAGTTGGGGACCAGCGTCACCTGGTAGGGCATGAGCATCAAAATGACGTAGGAAAAGAAGATCACATCGCTGACCTTGCCCCGCCAGCGGGTAAAGCCGTAGGCCGCTATGGAGGCGATGATCAGCTGCAAAATCACGATGGGCACCACCAGGATCACCGAGTTCCAGAACTTGAGGAGATAGTCGGGGCTCCGGAACAGCACCGTGATGTACTGGGAAAAGCTCACCTTGTCGGGGATGAACTTCAAGTTGATGGTGTCGGCGATATAGCTGGTGCCCTGGTTGGCCGTGGCGAAGACCTGGCCGTAGTTGGCGGTGATCTCGCTCTGGGTCATAAAGGAATTGGTGATGGTCAAAAGGGTCGGCAGCAGGAAGAGGATGGCAAACACCGCCGCCAAAATCGTCAGGGCCGTACGGCCAAAGAGGCGCGGCTTTTTCATCCTTCCACATCCTTTCCGAACCAGTTCTCCACGGCGAATAGGACGGCGATCAGCACCACCATGCCCAGGGCCAGGATCACTGCCGCCGCCGAGAGGCGCTGGTAGTCCAGGCTTCGGAACATATTGTTCATAAAGTGCTGCATCATATAAAGGCCCGTGTATGGATAGTCACCGGTCAGAAGATAGATCTCCCGGAAGACTTTGAAGGAGTTGATGATGGCCAGGATGGTGACGAACAGCACTGTGGGCGAGAGGTAGCGGAGCTTGATCTTGAAAAACTTGTGGGCCGCCGAGGCGCCCTCCACATCGGCCACCTCCAAGAGCGTCTTGGGAATGTTGTTCAGGGCGGCCATGAAGAGGATCATAAAATACCCCAGGTTCTTCCACTCGAACAGCACCACGATGACCACTTTGCAGAAGTCCGACTTGAGCCAATCGATCTTACCGACGCCGAAGTTGGACAGGAATTCGTTGACCACGCCGTTGGAGTGGAACAGCACCTGCCAGACCAGGATGATCGAGGCGATGGGCACCACCATGGGGCTGAGGAAAAAGGTGCGGAACTGGGATTTCAGGGGAATGCGGCACTCCAGCATCAGCGCCAGCACCAGGGAAAGCACCACTGCCAGCGGCACCGCCACACCGGTGAAGACCAGGGTGTTGCGGACCGCAGTCTGGAAGGCGCCGTTGGCAATAACGCTTTCATAGTTGGCGAGGCCCACAAAGCTGTGGTTCATCGGGCCCTGGATCAGGGAATAATACACCACCACCCCGAAGGGGATAATGAAAAAGAGCGCGACGCCCAAAAAACTCGGGCCCAGGAAGCACGAAGCGTGCATCACGCTGCGCACCGCGTCGTTGCTCCGGCGCACCGCCCGAGTGAAGGCCGTATCCTTGGCCCGGCGTTTGGGTCTTGCTTTGGTTTTCTCCATAGGTCAACTCGATTCTTAGTTTTCGGTCCGCCGCGCGCCGCGGCGGAGGGGTACGGTCCGAGAAATGCGGCCGGAACGCACACGCCTGCGGGGACGGATCCCCGTCCCCGCAGGGGCTGTCCGCCGGCCTCTCAGCCCTGCTCGTTGATGTAAAGGGAAATGCGGTTTTGGATCAGAGAAGCGGTCTCCTCGGCGGTCTTCTGGCCGTCGAAGAAGGCGGCGGTCTCCTCGGAGATGATGTTGTTGATCTCCTCGTTGTAGGCCGTGATGCTGTTGCAGCTCTCATAGAGGCGCATGAAGGCGTCGTATTCCTCCTGGGTCATGGCGTACACCTGAATCTCCGTGCCGTCGGAGAAGCCGTAGGAGTGGTCGGACACAGGAATCTGCTCGCCGGTCTCGGGGTCGGTGGTGTATTCCTGCTTCATGGACTCTTCCTTATATTTCTCAAAGGCGTTCTTGTTGGTGGGGAACTGCCACATACCGTTCTCGGTCTGGAATTCCTCGGTGAGATAGGTCCGCACAAAGCTCCAGGCAGCGTCGGGGTTCTTGCAGGCGGCGGAAATGGCCAGGCCGTTGCTGATGTTGAAGCTGCTGCCGTTGCCGGTGGTGGTTGGATAGCCGATGAAGGTGATCTCACCGCCGTGGAGGGCCTTTTGATACTGGACGTCGTCAAAGGAATAGATATAGGCGCGGGTCAGCATCTGCTTGCCGGAGTGGAGACGGCTGTACTCGCTCTCGCTGGTCTCCCAATCGTAGTTCTCCCAGTCAAACTCCTTGGGGAAGGAGTTTGCGAAGTTCAGCATATCGATGAATTCCTGGCTGTCGAAGTTGCAGGTCTTGTTGGCCCAGTCGATGAAGCTGTCGGCGCCGTGGGCGACACACGTGTTGAGGATATCCGCCTTGACGTCGGATTCGCCGAAGATGGAGACGTTCTCGCCCATGGCCGCCCGGGCCTCCTGCAGTTCCTGGAGCGTCCAGCTGGTACGGTCGCCCACCACGTCGGTACGGCCCGCCACGGTGTCGATGGAGAAGCTGCTGATCACCTGGTAGAGCTTGCCGTCCATAGACATGACGTCGAAGAGGTGCGTCATCAGCGCATCCCGGCCTCCCAATTCCGTGTCGGCGTCGATCAGCGGCCAAAGATCCAGGAAGATGCCTTTGCCGGCGTACTGGTCCATAGGTAGGCCGCTGGTGCTGAGGATATCCGGCACCTTGCCGGAGAGGATCTCCGTGCCCAGCTTCTGCAGGCCGGCGTCATAGTTGTCGTCGGTGTTGTACTGGGAGTAGTCCACCACCTGGATGCGGACCTTGTCCTGCGAGCGGTTGAAGTCCACGATCTCGCTCTTGAGGTTCCAGTCCAGGTACATACAAGCCAGGGTCAGCGTCTCCTTCTGGGGCACGGTGGAGGCGTCCACCTGCTTGATGGTGATGAGGTTGTAGATGTTGCGCATCTCCTCTTCGGAGTACTGGTTCTCCAGCGCCAGCACAGAGCCGTCGGAACGGACCGTGAACTGGTTGATGGTGTCGCTGTTGATGTCGCAGTCCAGCCAGGCGAAGAGCCGCTCCCCTTCCCCGGTGGTCTCGTTATAGCCGTAGATGGTGCCGTTGACATCATAGAGGAAGCGGTACTTGTCATTGCCGGGGTAGATGTTGTAGGCACTGTTGGGAAGCCGCATCTCTTCCTCGCTGAAGCTCTTGGTCTCCGGGTCCACCTGGGTCAAGGCGATGTAGCTGGAATCTTCCTCTGACTTCCAGATGCTGGCGTAGACCTTGCCGTCGTTCAGCTTGACCAGATTGTTGAGGCCGCTCTCCACCGGAATGCTGGCCACCTGCTTGCCTTCGCTGTCATAGATAAAGACGTTGCTCCAGTCGGTGGAATAAAAATAACCCTGGTCATCGATGTAGATGTTGTTCACATAGCCGTTTTCCGATCCCAGCTCCCGGGTCTCCAGGGTATTGCCGTCGGCGTCCAGCTGAAGATACCGGGAGGTGTTCTCCCCTTCTTCGTAATACTGCCAGATGTCATCGGTATTGGGGTCGAAATCTTCGGGAATATTATAGGCGTAGGTGTACATCTGCTCGTTGATCCAGATGGTGCCGTCAGTTCCGGCGGTGATGGAGTTGACGCTGGCAGAGCCCTGCATCCCCTCGGGCACCTGCGGCGGCTTGTAGCCCTCCAGCATGGTGATCTCCATGGTCTCCGAATCCATGCGGAACAGCCGCGGCTCGTAGACGTCGTACATGTAGGGCTCGCCGTTCTCGTCCAGGTTGGGCTCACCGGTCGCGGGGTTCACATCTTCCTTCTGCCCCACCACGCAGTTGGCGGCAAAATACAGCGTGTCACCGCTGATGCAAAGACCGTTGATATAGCTCACATTCAAGGATTCTCCAAAGTCCAGCGGAGTAAAGGTAGTCTGGTAGGCATACTGGGGCTGCCCCTCCTGGGTCTCCTGTTCTGTTGAATCCGTCTTGCTGGAACATCCTGCCAGCAGTCCCACCACGAGAACCGCTGCCAGAAGCAATGCAGTTATGCGCTTTTTCATAGTTGACCTCCTGTTGCGGGTTGTACAACCGTATTATAATATTTAATACAGTTGTGTCAATCCCCATATTCTATAAAAACTCTTCCTACGTTCTTCGACGAGGATACGGAGGAAAAGGTTTCATACCGCCGCAAATTTTCCTCGGCGCGCTCTGTCGCTGCTGCTTTACAAAGAAATGAAAATCGTATAAAATACCCATGGAGACACCAATCGGCTCCACCATATAGATGCTTAAGAACGAGGTGTACAACCATGAATCATCCTGTCAAGCGCATCGGCGTTCTCACCAGCGGCGGCGACGCCCCGGGTATGAACGCAGCCATCCGCGCCGTAGTCCGCGGCTGCCTGTACCGGGGCATTGAGTGCGTCGGCATCCGCCGGGGATACAACGGCCTCATCAACGGCGACATCCTGCGGATGGACGCCGGCACCGTCACCCATATCATCAACCGCGGCGGCACCATCCTCTACACCGCCCGCAGCGACGAATTCCGCACCCCCGAGGGGCAGCAGCGGGCCGCCGCCACCTGTAAGCTCCTGGGGCTGGACGGCATCGTGGCCATCGGCGGCGACGGCACCTTCCGCGGCGCCGAGGCCCTGGCCAAGACCGGCGTGTCTGTGGTGGGCGTCCCCGCCACCATCGACAACGACATCGTCTGCACCGACTACACCATCGGCTTCGACACCGCCTCCAACACCGCCGTGGACGCCATTGACCGTCTGCGGGACACCATGCAGTCCCACGAGCGCTGCTCCGTGGTGGAGGTCATGGGCCGCAACGCAGGCCATCTGGCACTGTATGTAGGCCTGGCTGTGGGCGCCACCGCCGTGCTGATGCCGGAGATGCCCATGGACTTTGACCGTGACGTAGTGGAAAAAATCCGCCGCGCCCGTCTGGCCGGCAAGACCCACTTTATGATCGTCGTGGCCGAGGGCGCCGGCAGCGCCATGGAGATTGGCGACAAGATCCACCAGGAGCTGGGCCTCGATCCCCGCGTGACCATACTCGGCCATATCCAGCGGGGCGGCACGCCCACTGCCCGGGACCGGGTCATGGCCACCCGTATGGGCTACACTGCCGTGGAAGTGCTGCTGGCCGGCAAGACCAACCGGGTCGTCTGCTCCCAGCACGGCTCCATGGTCGATGTGGACATCGAAGAAGGCCTCTCCATGAAGAAGGGCCTCAACCAGGAGCAGTGCGACGCACTGGAAGCCATGACGGGACTATAAAAGACGATTGCCCGGCTGTATCTGAATTGCATCTAATTGCATCCAATTGCATCTAAAAAAGCACCTCCGGCAGCGGAGGTGCTTTTTTTAGGTTCTGTGCCAGTGGGCGGAATTTACTCGAGATTGAGCTTTTTGTCGAGAATGATCCGCGTGGGGACATAGAATACCGCGCAGGTCACCACCACAATGGCCAGATAGATCCACAGGCCGTTGGAGATCATGGCAACGATCTCCTGATTGGTCATGCGGTCAAACCCGTAACCCATCATGAAATTCAGGATCACCGGCGTCAGGAAGGTGTTATAGAGGGTAGACAGAACCGTGGACATCACCACATAGGCCAGCACCGAGGCGCCCACCCGATGCTTCCGGGCCAGGTGGCCGATGGCCATGGCCAGATACAAAAAGAGGATGTTATAGAGCGTACTCAAAAGCGCCGACAGCACCACCTGCACCACGATCAGCGTCGGGGTGGTGGAACCGATCAGCTCCAACAGGCGGTCCCAGCTCAGCTGCAGCACCTCGATTGCTTCCGATGTGAGCAGCAGCACAGCTCCCGAGGCGATGCACACCACGGTGGTCAGGACCATCAGAATCCACCCGGCCAGGGCCTTGCCCCAGACCACCGCGTCCACGGACACCGGCAGCGTCATGGTGAGGTAGCCCTCGTCCCGCAGGACGCCGCGGTAAAACCGCAAAATCACGAAGATAAACGCCACGATCACCACCGCCAGGATGCCCACCACGTAGAGGAACATCGTCAGGCCGGTGAGAAAGTTGAGAACCGGCTCATCGCCGAATTGGAGCTTCACCGTGAAGCGATTGACCAGCGATAGGGCCAGAATGCCCAGCCACATGGGAAGAAAGAGCCGGAACATGGACCGGAACTCATATTTCATGATCTTACCCATCACTTGTCACCTCCGTTGTCCAGATACGATGTGGCCCGGAAAATCTCTCGGAACAGGGCGTCCACGCTCCTGCCCTCGGTCTCGCGGATGTGATCCACCGTGTCGTGGCGGACCACCTGGCCCTCCTTGAGGAAGATCACCTCGTCCAGCACCTGCTCCACGTCGGCAATCAAGTGGGTGGAGATGATCACCGTGCCCTCGGGGTTGTAGTTGCGGAGGATCGTCTCCAGGATAAAGTCCCGGGCCGCCGGGTCCACGCCGGCGATGGGCTCATCCAGCAGGTAAATCTGGGCGTTGCGGCTCATGACCACCGCCAGCTGGAGCTTCTCCTTGGTGCCCTTGGACATGGTCTTGATCCGGTCGGTCTTCTGGATGCCCAGAGAGGCGCACATCCGCTCCGCCTTGCCCCGGTCAAAGTCGGCGTAGAAGTCTTCAAAGTAGTCCATCAGGTCGCCGGCCACCATCCAGTCGGCGAAGTACATCCGGTCCGGCAGGTAGCTGACGGCGGCCTTGGTGGCCGCGCCGGGCGTTAGGCCGTTGATGCGCACCGTGCCGGAGCTGGGCTGCAAAAGGCCGCACAGCAGCTTAATCCAGGTGGTCTTGCCGCTGCCGTTGGGCCCCAGCAGGCCGATGATCCTGCCGCGGCCGATGGTGAGGTCCACGTGGTCCAGGGCGTACTGCATGCCGAAGCGCTTGCTCAGGCCCTCGCACACAATCAAATTGTCTTCCATCTTTACTCTCCTTCCTCCAAAAGCGCCACGGCCTCCGCCCCGGTGAAGCCCAGGACTGCCATGCCCTCGAGGTAGTGTTTTTTCAAGTCTTCGGCCAGCTCCAGCCGCACCGCGTGAATCTTTTCCCGGTCCTCCGTCACGACCCGGCCCTGGGTGCGGTTCCCCACCACCAGGCCGCGCTCTTCGAGATACGCCATGGCCCGCTGCATGGTGTTGGGGTTGACCCCCGCCTCCGCCGCCAGCTCCCGCACGGAGGGGACCCGCTCGCCCACGGCGTACTGCCCGGAGACGATGCGGCGGGTGAGCTGCTCATAGAGCTGAATCCAAATGGGCCGTGACCCGTCCATTTTCCATTCCATGTGGTACCTCCTTTCCTGTTGTACTAATATACTAATACAATAAGCGATTTTTGTCAAGCGGCAATTTGGAAAAATGAGGCGGCGGGCGCATTTTTTCGTTGCGCCCGCCGCAGCTCATTCTCTGGGGTGGAACTTTTTCCAATAAAATCGATAAGAAAGCGCAGCCGGAATGCCGATCCAGCTCAAGAGCGCCACGGTGGAGACCGCCTCGAAGGAATCCACCGCCAACACACCGGCCAGATAAAAGAGCAGCACCGGGACGGAAATTCGGCCCAGCAGCCGATGGGCCAGGTACCAGGTGTCGGCGTCCCGCACGGTCCAGGGAAGGCGCAGGCCCACATGGCGGTTGAAGGGAAGCCGCGGGCTGGCGATCCCGCCCAGGAGGATCACGACGCCTATGATGCCCGCCGCCAGCAGCTGCTCGCCCTGCGCCGTCAGGGTAATCACGCCCTGTTCCTCCAGGAAGATCACCGCGGCGAGGGCCAGCACCAGCACGATGCTTCCGGCGGTGGTCGCCACCATGGCGCCGCGCCCCTTATCGCCGGGGGCCACGCCGGTCAAAAGCTCCAGGTTGCGCAGCAGCACCGCCATGCCCGCCAGGGCGAAAGCCGCCACCACCGCGATGGACCAGGCCCGGTCCTGGCACACCGGGGCCAGCAGCAGAGCGGCAAAGGCAAACAGAATCAGAAGGCCCCGCTTTTCATTGGCCTTGCGCTGCTTATTTCTCTCCGCCTCCAGCGTCTCCAGCCGCGCCTGCACCCGGGTGGCGGCCGTGTCCTCCAGCTCCAGCAGTGTTTCCACCGGCACCTCCAGCGCCGCGCTGAGCCGCGGGAGCAGATCGGCGTCCGGCACGGACGCGCCCTTCTCCCACTTGGACACGGTCTGGCGCACCACGTGGAGCTGCTCTGCCAGTTCCCCCTGGGTCATCCCCCGGGCCTGGCGAAATTTCTTGATTTGGGCACCCAGCATGGTCATCCCTCCTGGGCGCAGTATACCGCCCCGCGCCGCAAAACGCAAGCAACAAAAAGAAACATGGCCCCCAGCCGACGATTTCCGCGTGATTCTGGCGTTTTACCCACCTGCGGCGGGTGCGGCGGCCCAACAAGCAGCCGCAGCAGTCCGGCGGCATAGCGTATGATTGGTCGCCTGCGGAACACCTCTCCGCCGCGCTTCGCGCGCCCCCGGGTTGCCACTAAGCCTTCCCGGCCCGCGTTGTGGTCCGCCAAGGCAAGTGGCTGCCCAACCGCTGCGGTCGCTTTTTCCGCCACCGGCGGCGCTCCCTTGCGGTCCTCCCCTCAAGGGGAGGCTTTGCAGTGCGGCAATACAAACGGCTTTCCGCTGCCATCGCGCCCTCCATGAGAGGCCGCTTCGCGGCACGGACGCGCGATGCGCGCCCCTACGGTGGGAAATGGAGAGATCGCGCAAAAAAGCTGCCGGTTTGCACCTGCCAAGGCTCCCCTGTGTAAGGGGAGCTGTCATGCCAACGGCATGACTGAGGGGTTGTAAAGCTGCCGTGTGCAACTTCCACCTCCTGTTCCAGGGCAGTAAGTGGGGCCTTAGAGGAAACTTCTGTAGCCGCAATGGCTATCCGATTCTACTGGCCCGCGCGAAGCCGGGAAGGGGCAAGAAGTATGGGACGGGACAGCCCGGTGGAGCGTATCAGCTTGAGCAATGCCGCTCCTTGGGATGCACGCCGCGCTGCCCCAAGGGAGTCCGGGGGCCGCAGCCCCCGGCGCGTTTTGGGGACTTTTCCGCGGTGAAAAGTCCCCCGCCGGAGGCCGGAGAAAGACTATCGACACGCATCCGCTGCCCCGGCTGCTGAAACTGCTGACGCGACACTGGCGGCTGATAGCCGCCCCTACGGCGGGAGCAGTCGGCGGTGGGGCGGCGCAGTCGTGCGGCTGGTGCCGCCCCCATCGGATAGACAGCAAAAAGGCCCGCCGCAGAAGCTGTTCGTTCTGCGGCGGGTCTGCTGTGCTGCGGCCTTAGCCCCACAGGGCCGTCAGCATGGGGATGACCTGCTTTTTCCGGGAGACGACGCCCGGCAGGAAGCAGGCGTGGTTTTTCAGCTCCGTGTTGAAGGCCTGGTGGAAAATCTCCTCGTCTCCCAGGTAGAGGAGGTGGGAGCCCTCGGCCAAAACGTCCGTCAGCATCAGGATCATCATGGAGTAGCTCCGCTCCTCCATCAGCTTTTCCATGACTGACAGGAACTCGCCCTGGCGGGTCATCAGCTTTTCCGAATCCACGCAGGTGATCTGGCTGACGCCCAGGTAATGCTCGGCAATATGGAAATCCTTGAAGTCGGTGAGAATCAGCTCGTCCGCCGGCTTGGAGAAGTTGCTGCTCTCGGCAAAGATGAACTGCCCCAGCTCGTCCAGCTTGAGGCCGGCGATCCGGGCCATCCGCTCGGCCATGCGGTGGTCCCGCTCCGTGCAGGTGGGGGACTTGAAGATGACCGTGTCGGAAACGATGGCGGCGGCCAGGAGTCCCGCCAGCTTGCTGGAGGGCATCAGGCCCTTTTCCTGGTACATCCCGGCGATGATGGTGGCGGTGGAACCCACCACCTCATTTCGGAAATAGATGGGCTGGGACGTTTGGATATCGGCCAGGCGGTGGTGATCGACGATCTCCACGATCTCGGCCTGGTTGAGACCGGGCACCGACTGGGCTGCCTCATTGTGATCCACCAGCACCACCCGCTTTCTCCGGGGCCGCAGCAGATGGAAGCGCGAGAGGGTGCCCACGACCTTCTCGTTCTCATCCAGGATGGGATAGTTCCGATGGCGGCTCTTGGAGACTACCTCCTGGACGTCGTCCAGGAAATCCTCCAGGTGGAAGCACTCCAGCCCCTCCCTGCGGCAGATGCGGTCCACGGGGATGGCGTGATAAATCAGCCGGGCCGTGCGGACGGCGTCGAAGGGCGTGGAGATGATGCAGGTGCGGGTGGGGATTTTCCGCAGCTCCTCGGGGAACTCCGCCTGGCAGACGATCAGGCAGCTGACGCCCTCCTCCATGGCCCGGCGGGCCATCTCTGGCTGGTCGCCGCAGATGACGATGGCGTCTCTGCCGTGGAACAGCAGGTTTTCCCGGGTCTGGGGCAAAGCGATGGTCACTTCCCCGGAGACGGCGTCCACCAGGTTGCCGGTCTCGTTGAGGATCTGCCCCTCCAGCACACTGAGCAGGTTGAAGACCGGAATCCGCTCCGCCTGGGCGCCGGAGGTTACTTCCATATCAAAGTCGGCGATCTCCGCCGGGGAGACCATGCCGTAGAGGTGGCCCTCCTCGTCTGTGACGGGGATGCCGGGTACGTTGTGGTTGGCCTGGAGCGCCTCCCAGGCCCGTGCGATGGTGACGCCGGCGTTGAGCGCCGGCGGTACGTCGTAGTCCAAGTCCCGCACTTGGGTGCGCATGGTACGCAATAGCACCGGGGGCTGGAAATCGAACCGGTCCAAAATCCGATGGGTCTCGTCGCTGATGTGGCCCAGACGCGCCGCCACAAACTCCCGATCTCCCAGGGAGTTGCGCAGCGCCGCGTAGGCAATGGCCGACACGATGGAGTCAGTGTCGGGGTTGCGGTGTCCTGTCACATAGATGGGATCCAATGGCCTCTCCTCCTTTTCGCAATCAGTATATCATAAGTTGGTAAATTGTGATATACTCAGACTGTGAAATTTGCGCCGCTTTTTTTGCGCGGCGACATTCAACCTGGAGGGATACCCGTTATGCTCCAATCCATGCTGCATTTCTTAGAAAAGAGTCCCGATTGCTTCCACGCCGCCGCCCAGGTGCAGGCCCTGCTCCAGGACGCCGGCTTCGTCCCCCTGCCCCAGGACGGCGCGGCCCTGGCCCCCGGCGGGCGGTACTTCGCGCCCCTGGGCGGGGCGTCGATCCTGGCCTTCCGGCTGCCTTCGTCCGCGCCCACCGGCTTCACCATCGCCGCCGCCCACAGCGACTCCCCCTGCTTCCGCATCCGCGACCACGCGGAGCTGACCGGCGCCTACACCCGTCTGAGCGTGGAGCGCTACGGCGGGATGCTCCCCGGCGGCTGGCTGGACCGGCCTCTGGGCATCGCGGGCCGGGTGCTGGTGCGCACCCCCACGGGGGTGGCCGCCCGGCTGGTGGACCTGGGTCCGGAACAGGCCCTGATCCCCAGCGTGGCCGTGCATCTCAACCGTGAGGCGGCGTCCGGCGGGAAATTCGACTTCGCCCAGGACTTCTTCCCCCTCTACAGCGGTGAGGCGGGCCACTTCCTGAAGGCCGTGGCCCAAGCCGCCGGCTGCGCCGCGGAAGACCTCCTCTCCAGCGACCTCTTCCTCTACAATGGCCAGCGGGGCCTCCTCTGGGGCCCAGAGCAGGAGTTCCTCTCGGCGCCGCGGCTGGACGACCTGGCCTGCGTCTTCGCCGCCGCCCAGGGCTTCCTGATGGCCGGGGACTCCTCCGCCATCCAGGTTCTGGCCGTCTTTGACCACGAGGAGATCGGCTCGGAGACCAGCCGGGGCGCGGCCAGCGCCTTCTTCCCCGAGACGCTCCTGGCCGTCAGCCAGGGGCTGGGGCTGGACGCGGCGGCCCACCGGCGGCTTCTTGCCGGGAGCCTCCTCCTCTCCTGCGACAACGGCCACGGCGTCCACCCCAACCACCCGGAGCTGGCGGACCGCAACGAAGCGCCGGTGCTCAACGGCGGCGTCGTCGTCAAGCACTCCCCCCGCTACGCCACCGACGGCCTCTCCGCCGCCGTCTTCTCCGAAATCTGCCGCCGGGCCCAGGTACCGGTGCAGCACTACTCCAACCGCCCCGACCAGGCCGGCGGTGCCACCCTGGGCAACATCGCCGCCGCCAGGACGCCCATCCTGGCCGTGGACATCGGCCTGGCGCAGCTGGCCATGCACGCCTGCTTCGAGACCATCGGCAGCCGCGACGTGGACTACATGATCCGCGCCATCCGCGCCGCCTATGAGACGCCCCTGACCGTCCGCGAAAACGAAATTCAGCTGTAAGCTTCCGTTCCGTTTCAAGACGCAATCTCTCCCACCAAAAGGAGGTCCACTATGGCAACCTACATCATGGCGCTGGACGCCGGCACCACCAGCAACCGCTGCATTCTCTTCAACCGCCAGGGCCAAATCTGCGCCATGGCCCAAAAGGAGTTCACCCAGTTCTTCCCCCAGCCCGGCTGGGTGGAACACAGCGCCCAGGAGATCTGGTCCACCATGCTGGGCACGGCGGTGGAGGCCATGGGCCAGGTCAACGCCCGGGCCGAGGACATCGCCGCCATCGGCATCACCAACCAGCGAGAGACCACCGTGGTCTGGGACAAGCACACCGGCGAGCCCGTTTGCCGGGCCATCGTCTGGCAGTGCCGCCGCACGGCGGAATACTGCGACAGCCTCCAGGCCCGGGGCCTCACCGAGACCATCCGTACCAAGACCGGCCTGGTGGTGGACGCCTACTTCTCCGCCACCAAGCTCCGGTGGATTTTGCAGAACGTCCCCGGCGTCCGGGAACGGGCCGAGGCCGGAGACCTGCTCTTCGGCACCGTGGAGACCTGGCTCATCTGGAAGCTCACCGGCGGCAAGGTCCATGTGACCGACTACTCCAACGCCTCGCGGACGATGCTTTTCAACATCAACACCCTCACCTGGGATGAGGACATCCTCCGGGAGCTGGAGATTCCCGCGTCCATGCTCCCGGAGGTGAAGCCCTCCAGCTGCATCTACGGCGAGACCGACCCGGCCCACTTCGGCGGCCACATCCCCATCGCTGGCGCGGCGGGCGACCAGCAGGCCGCCCTCTTCGGCCAGACCTGCTTCACCCCCGGCGAGACCAAAAACACCTACGGCACCGGCTGCTTCTTGCTGATGAACACCGGAGAGAAGCCGGTGTTCTCGGAAAACGGCCTGGTGACGACCATCGCCTGGGGCCTGGACGGCCAGGTAACCTACGCCTTGGAGGGCTCGGTCTTCTCGGCTGGCTCGGCGGTGCAGTGGCTGCGGGATGAGATGCGCCTCATCGACTCCGCCGCCGACAGCGCCTACCTGGCCGCCAAGGTGCTGGACACCAACGGCTGCTACCTGGTGCCGGCCTTCACCGGCCTGGGCGCCCCCTACTGGGACCCCTACGCCCGCGGCGTCATCGTGGGCCTGACCCGAGGCGTCAACAAGTACCACATCGTCCGGGCCACCCTGGAGTCCATCGCCTACCAGACCGCCGACATCCTCCGGGCCATGGACAAGGATTCCGGCATCCACCTCTCTGCCCTCAACGCCGACGGCGGCGCCTCGGCCAACGACCTTTTGATGCAGATGCAGGCCGACACCATCGGCGCGCCAGTGCAGCGCCCGGTGTGCGTCGAATCCACCGCCCTGGGCGCGGCCTACCTGGCCGGACTGGCTGTGGGCTACTGGACCGGCCTGGAGGACGTGCTGCGTAACCGCTCCATTGACCGGGTATTCTACCCCTCCATCAGCCCCGAGGCCCGGGAGAAGCGGCTCCAGGGCTGGGCCAAGGCCGTGCGCTACGCCTACGGCTGGGCCAAGGACTGAGGTCGCAGCTTCCCTTGACTTTTCCCCGGGGGAATGGTATCCTAAAAGAAATAAGAAACCGTATCGCGAGCATAGAGAGCGAGATGGCCATGGCACAGGTGGCTGTGCCTGGTTCATCTCGCTCTTTTTTCAAGGAGGAAGCGCTATGAAAGAAGCCATTGGCCGGGCCATCTCCGAGGCGGGGATCATCCCGGCGGTGAAGGACGCCGACGCCCTGGGACGGTGTCTCTCCCTGGAGCAGGACGTGGTATTCGTCCTCTTCGGCGACATCTGCACCATCGGCGAGACCATTGAAACCCTCCACCGGGCCGGAAAATTCGCCATTGTCCACGCCGATTTGATCGGCGGCCTCAGCGCCAAGGAGGTGGCGGCGGACTTCCTCCGCGCCCGCGGCGCCGACGGTGTCATCTCCACCCGGCCCCAGGTCGTCAAGCGCGGCGGCGAGCTGGGGATGTTCACGGTCCTCCGGTTCTTTGTCTTCGACTCCCTGTCCCTGCGGTCTGTGGAGAAGACCGCCGCGGCGGTGGGGCCGGACATGGCGGAGATCCTGCCCGGCATCATGCCCCGCATCGTCCGGCGGCTCTCGCAGCATCTTCCGATGCCGCTCCTGTGCGGCGGGCTCATCGAGGAAAAGGCCGACGTGCTGGAGGCGCTGGGCGCCGGCGCCGTGGCCATTTCCTCCACCAGAGAGGAGGTCTGGCAGCTGTGATCTACGACGCAATCATCATCGGCGGCGGCGTGTCCGGCGCGGCTGCTGCCCGGTACCTCAGCGCCTACCGCGGGAACTTCCTCCTGCTGGAGCGGGAAGAGGACCTCTGCTGCGGCACCTCCAAGGCCAACAGCGCCATCGTCCACGCCGGGTTCGACGCCAAGCCCGGCAGCCTGATGGCCCGGCTTAACGTGGCCGGGGCCAAGGCCATGCCCGCCCTTTCCCGGGAGCTGGACTTTCCCTACGACCCCATCGGCTCGCTGGTGGTGTGCTTCGACACCGGGGATCTCCCCCGGCTGGAGGCGCTGAAGCGCCAGGGCGAGGCCAACGGCGTGGAGGGGCTGGAGATTCTCTCCGGCGAGGCAGCCCGGGCCATGGAGCCCCACCTCAGCCGCCGGTGCGCCGCGGCGCTCTACGCCCCCACGGCGGGCATCGTCTGCCCCTTCGGCCTCACCTATGCCCTGGGAGAAAACGCGGCGCAAAACGGCGTCCAGTTCTCCTTCGACACCGAAGTCACCGGCTTTTCCCGGGAAAATGGGCTCTGGCGGGTGGAGACCACCCGGGGCGCCTTCCGCACCCGGGCCGTGGTCAACGCCGCCGGCGTCCAGGCCGCGGCGCTGCACAACCTGGTCAGCCGCCGCCCCCTCCACATCACCCCCCGCAAGGGGGAGTACCTCCTGCTGGACCACACTGCCGGGACCCACGTCCGCCACACCATTTTCCAGCTCCCCGGCCCCCTGGGCAAGGGCGTGCTGGTGACGCCCACGGTCCACGGCAACCTGCTCCTGGGCCCCACGGCGGTGGATGTGGACGATCCCAACGGCGTGGACACCACGGCGGCGGGCCTTGCCGAGGTGGCGGAGAAGGCGGCCCTGGGCGTGGAGGACCTGCCGCTGCGCCAGGTCATCACGGCCTTTGCCGGGCTCCGGGCCCACGAGGACGGACACGAATTTATCATTGAAGAGGCCGCCGACGCCCCTGGCTTCTTCGACTGCGCCGGCATCGAGTCCCCCGGCCTCTCCAGCGCCCCGGCCATCGGCCAGCTAGTGGCCGCCCAGGTGTCTCAGGCGCTGAATCTGCCTGAAAACCCGGACTTCTGCCCCACCCGCCGGGCCATTCCCGATCCCAGGAAGCTCTCCTTCGAGGCGCGCCAGGCCCTGGTGGCCCGGGACCCGGCCTACGGTCGGATCATCTGCCGCTGTGAGGAGATCTCCGAGGGAGAAATCCGAGAGGCCATCCGCCGCGGCGCCAGAAGTCTGGACGGCGTCAAGCGCCGCACCCGAGCCGGGATGGGCCGCTGCCAGGGCGGCTTCTGCGCCCCCCGGGTGATGGAGCTTTTGGAGCAGAGCGGCATTCCCTGGCAGCAGCTGACGGCAAAAGCAGGCGGAACATCGTATCTTCTGACCGGCCCGGCGAAAGGAGCGGACTGACCATGGAATATCACGCGCTCATCATCCTCGGTGGCGGCCCGGCAGGGCTGGCGGCGGCGCTGGCGGCCCGGGAGGCCGGCGTGGAGGACATTCTCATTCTGGAGCGGGACCGGACCCTGGGCGGCATCCTCAACCAGTGCATCCACAATGGCTTCGGCCTGCACACCTTCCAGGAGGAGCTGACCGGCCCGGAGTACGCTGCGCGGTACGCCCGGCAGGTGCTGGACGCAGGCATCGCCTGTCAGCTGGACACCATGGTCCTCTCCCTCTCGCCGGACCGGGTGGTCACGGCCATCAGCCCGGCGGGCCTCCGGCAAATGCAGGCCGGGGCGGTGGTGCTGGCCATGGGCTGCCGGGAGCGGCCCCGGGGTGCGCTGAACATCCCCGGCTTTCGCCCCGCCGGCATTTACAGCGCCGGGACGGCCCAGCGGCTGGTGAACCTGGAGGGAAAGCTCCCGGGCAGGGACGTGGTAATCCTGGGCTCGGGGGATATCGGCCTCATCATGGCCCGGCGGATGACGCTGGAGGGCGCGAAGGTCCACGCCGTGGCGGAGCTGCTCCCCTACTCCGGCGGCCTCAAGCGAAACATCGTCCAGTGCCTGGAGGACTTCGGCATCCCGCTGCTGCTCTCCCACACCGTGGTGCGCATCGAGGGCCGGGAGCGGGTCACGGCGGTGGTGCTGGCCCAGGTGGACGACCAGCGCCGCCCCATCCCCGGCACGGAGCAGACCTACCCCTGCGACACGCTGCTGCTCTCCTGCGGCCTGATTCCTGAGAACGAGCTGAGCCGGGGCGCGGGTGTGGCGCTGGACGCCGTCACCGGCGGGCCGGTGGTGGACCAGGGGCTGGAGACCTCGATCCCCGGCGTCTTCGCCTGCGGCAACGTCCTCCACGTCCACGATCTGGTGGACTTCGTCTCCCAGGAGGCGGCGCTGGCCGGGCGGCAGGCGGCTTCTTATCTCCAGGCCCCGCGCCCGGCGGGCCGCACCGTGGCGGTGAAGCCGGGGCCGGGGGTGCGGTATGTGGTACCCCAGTTCCTGGACCCCGCCGCCATGGACGGCCCGGTGACGCTGCGGTTCCGGGTGGCCGCGCCGGCACGGCGCTGCGCCGTCACCCTGACCCAGGGCGGCCGAACGATCCAGCGGAAAAAGCGCCCGGTGGTAGCGCCGGGCGAGATGGAGTCTTTGGAAATTTCAGCCCGGGAGCTGCAAACGGGCGACCTGACGGTGGGATTGGAGGCGGAAGCATGACCAAGACGATCACGTGCATCAACTGTCCCCTGGGCTGCGCCATCACCGTGACGGTGGAAGACGGCGCCGTCGCCGCCGTCACCGGCCAGGGCTGCAAGCGGGGCGCCGCCTACGCGGCCCAGGAGCTGACCGCCCCGGCCAGGATGGTGACGACCACCCTGCCCGCCCCCGGCGGCGTGCCGGCCCTGGCGCCGGTGAAGACGGCCTCCCCTATCCCAAAAGATCAGGTCTTGGCCTGCATGGCGGCGCTCCGGCAGCTCCGGCTGACGCCGCCCCTGCGCCTGGGGGACCAGGTGGCTGAGTTTGCCGGGGTGCCCATCGTCCTGACCCGGGACATCGGACTGGCCGACCAGCACTCGGGCGCAACCCTTCGCAGCAGCGGCGACTGTTGCGTCAAGTGATTGGTACCGCCGCACTCGTTGGGGCCGATGCCTGCCCGCCGGAGGCGGGTTGCTTTGCCGCAGGCGCTCTGGCAACGTAAGCAAGCGGACGCGCGATGCGCGCCCCTACGGTGAGAATCAGAACAATGCAGCGGGAGAAGCAGCATCTAGGCCGCGGCTTACAGCAAAAACAGTCAGGGAGTCCGCCATTTCGACGGTTTCCCTGACTGTTTCTCTAAGTCGGTTGTCAGCCTCGGCGCGGTGCCTCAATTGGCGGCCCCTACCCCTGGGGCGTGCCGCTGCGCTGCTCCAGGTAGATCAGCAGCACTGCCACGTCGGCGGGGCTGACGCCGGAGATCCGGCTGGCCTGGCCCACTGAGAGGGGGCGGATCGCCTGGAGCTTTTGCCGGGCCTCCAGCCGGAGGCCCTGGATGGCCTCGTAGTCGATGTCCGGCGGCAGCGGGCGGCGCTCCGCCTTCTGAAATTCCTCCACCTGCTTTTCCTGCCGGGCGATATACCCCGCGTATTTCAGCTGGATTTCCACCTCTTCCGTCACCGCCCGGGGCAGCACAGGGCGCGCTGAGTCAAAGGAGGCCAGCAGGTCGTAGCTGAGCTGGGGCCGCCGCACCAGGTCCGCCAGCCGCGCCGAGCCCGTCACCGGCGCGGTGCCGTGGGCCGAGAGCATGGCGTTGAGGGCCTCGCTCTCGGGAATGCCGCTGCCCTCCAGCCGCTGGATTTCCGCCGCCACAGCCCGGTACTTCTCCACCACCGCCTGGTACTGCGCCTCGCTGACGAGGCCGATCTCCCGCCCCATGGCGCTCAGCCGCAGATCCGCGTTGTCCTGCCGGTGCAGGAGCCGGTACTCGGAGCGAGAGGTCATCACCCGGTAGGGTTCTTCGGTGCCCTTCGTCACCAGGTCGTCGATGAGGATGCCGATATAGCCGTCGGACCGCCGGAGGATCATCGGTTCTTTCCCCTGAATCTTCCGCGCGGCGTTGACGCCGGCCACGAAGCCCTGGACCGCCGCTTCCTCATAGCCGGAGGAGCCGTTGAACTGCCCCGCGCCGTAGAGGCCGGGGATCTTCTTGCTCTCCAGGGTGGGCAAAAGCTCCGTGGGGTCCACGCAGTCATACTCAATGGCGTAGGCCGGGCGCATCATCTCCGCCCGCTCCAGCCCCGGGATGGTGTGGAGCATTTGGAGCTGCACGTCCTCCGGGAGTGAGGAACTGAGCCCCTGGATGTAGAGTTCGTCGGTCCCCAGGCCGCAGGGCTCGATGAAGAGCTGATGACGGGTCTTCTCGGGGAAGCGGTGAATCTTCGTCTCGATGGAGGGGCAGTACCGCGGCCCGACGCTCTCGATGGTGCCGTTAAAGAGGGGGCTGCGGCCGAAGTTCCGGCGGATGACGGCGTGGGTCTCCTCGTTGGTATAGGTGAGGTAGCACACCGCCCGGTTGGCCGGGGCCTCCCGGGTCGAGAAGGAGAAGGGCTCCGGGTCCTCGTCGCCGGGCTGCAATTCCATTTTGGAAAAGTCCACGCTACGGGCGTTGATCCGCGGCGGCGTGCCGGTCTTGAAGCGCCGCATGGAGAGGCCCAGCTGGGAAAGCCGTTCGGTGAGGAAGAGTCCGGCGTGCATCCCGTCGGGGCCGGATTCATAGACGCATTCGCCGGTAATGACCCGGGCGTTGAGGTAGGTGCCCGAGGCGATGACTGCCGCCTTCACCCGGTAGACGGCCCCCAGCCGCGTCACCACCGCGGCGACCCGCCCCTCTTCCAGCCGCAGGTCTGTGACCATGGCCTGCTTGAGGTCCAGGTTCTCCTGCCGCTCCAGCGTCCGCTTCATGTCCTCCTGGTATTTGCGCCGGTCCGCCTGGGCCCGCAGGGAGTGGACTGCCGGACCCTTGCCCCGGTTAAGCATCCGGTACTGGATGCAGCAGCGGTCCGCCGCCTTGGCCATCTCGCCGCCCAGGGCGTCCAGCTCCCGGACCAGCTGGCCCTTGCCGGTGCCGCCGATGGCGGGGTTGCAGGGCATATTGCCCACCGCGTCCAGGTTGATGGTGAACACCACCGTTTTAAGGCCCATCCGCGCCGCCGCCAGACCGGCCTCGATCCCGGCGTGGCCCGCGCCGATCACCGCGACGTCGTACGTGCCTGCCAAATATTCCATCCGTATCACCTCTGTTTTATCCCTCGTATTTTACCAGCCGGGAAAACTTTTTGCAACCCTTCCGCCTTCGACAGACTTTTCCCCGCTGGCGCGCTACAATAGCCTTACAGCTTCACCAACAGCGAGTGCCATTCTCTTTGTCCCATATTTCTTCCCACCCCGGAGGCCGCCTCCGGGGCTTTTTTGCGTCAGCCCCGGCGGCGGTGGGTCGGAACCGGAAGGGGCGCGCCGCTGTCTTTTCCCTTGACCCGGCCCGGCCCATGGGCTATGATGGGGAAAAAGGAGGGGTTTTATGGACGAAGCCATGATGCGCGAGGCCATCGCCCTGGCGGAGGAGGCCGCCGCCGAGGGCGAGGTGCCGGTGGGGTGCGTCATCACCCTGGGAGACCGGATCGTGGGCCGGGGCCGCAACCGGCGGGAGGTCTCCAAGACTGCCCTGGGCCACGCGGAGCTGGAGGCCATCGCCGAGGCCTGCCGGACGCTGGGCGGCTGGCGGCTGTGGCAGTGTACGCTCTATGTCACGCTCGAGCCCTGCCCCATGTGCGCCGGTGCCATCATTAACGCCCGGATTCCCCGAGTAGTCTACGGCGCGACGGACCCCAAGGCCGGGGCGTGCCAGTCTGTAATCGACCTCTTTGCCCTGCCTTTTAACCACCGCCCCCAGGTGGAGCAGGGGCTTCTGGAGGCGGAGTGCGCGCAGCTGCTGCGGGACTTTTTCCGGCGCCTGCGGGAAAAGCGCCGGGCCGTCAAAGAGCTGGAGCTGTGAAGGCGCTGCGCCCAGCGCATCCCCTCCCGCACGGCAGCCGGAGGGGGACAAACAACGCCCGCCCGGGTGACGAATCCGGGGCGGGCGTTTTGAAATCGCCGCGTGAAGGTCAGCGTACGCCGGCCTTTTTCCGCGCCAGGGCTTTTTCCAGCCAGTTCTTCCCGTCCACAAAGCGGGAGACAATGAACGACACCACATAGTCGCCGGCGGAGTTGATCATCGTAGCCGGGGGATCCACCAGGTTGCCGATGGTGACAAGGATGGGGAAAGCCAGCTCCATCTGGGTGGGGAAGAAAATGGAGCAGATGATGTACTCGCCGATGTAGCCACCGCCGGGGACGCCGGACATCCCCACCGAGGAAAGCACGGCCACCAGCACCACCTTCACAAGCATCCCAATTCCCTCAAAGGGTACGCCGAAGACGCCGAAGACAAAGGCGATTTTCAGCACACAGGAAAAGCACGATCCGTCCATGTGCATGGTGGCGCCCAGGGGCAGCACGATATCCGAGACGTCCTTGGAAATGCCGGTGTCCTCGGCCGCTTCCATGTTGGTGGGAATGGTTGCCACCGACGAGCAGGTGCCCAGCGACACCATGGCGGGCCGGAGGATGTGGCGGAACATCTCCCGCGGGCCGTGCCTGCCGCCGCCAAAGAGCGCGAAAAGCGGGAAAGCCGTGAAGATGTAGACGGCGCAGAGAGGATAGTAAACCAGCAGCGCACGGCCGTAATCGGCGGTAATCTGCGGGCCGTAGGTGGCCACCAGGTTGGCAAAGAAGCCGAAGAAGGCGATGGGGGCGTAGTAGGTGACGATCTTGACGAACTTCATCATCACGTTGGCCAGGTCATCGAGCCACTTGCCCACCACGGTGTTCCTGCCGCCGTTGAGGTTCACGGCGAAGCCGAATAGCAGGGAGAAGACGATCAGCGGCAGCATGGCCTTGCGGCTCAGTAGGCTGACGAAGTCCTCGGCGGTGAAAAAGTTGACGATCATCTGGGATATCGTGGCGTACTCCCCCAGCTCTTCAGCCGGGACATTCTGCCAGGGGGTCAGCACCGGGGGCACAATGCGCATCAGCACGAACATGATGCACGCGGCGATGGCTCCCGTCGCCACAAAGGTTCCGATGGTGACGCCCATGATCTTCCCCGCCCGCTTGCGCGAGCCCATGTTGGCCACGGCGCCGGCGATGGAAGAGAAGACCATCGGCACGACGATACAGAACATCATGTTGATAAACACGGTGCCCAGCGGCTCCAGCACCTTGGCGCCCTGGCTTTCATCGGTAGCCGGGAACAGGAACCCCACCACGCAGCCCGCCACGATGGCGGCAAGCATGGCAATCAGCAGGCCGTAGTTCTTCAGCCAGCCGGATTTGTTGCTTTGCTTAGACATGGATTCTTCCTCCTTGTACTCCGCGCCCAGGGGCGGGAGTGACTTGATGCGTTCTATTATACACAAATTCATGCCCGAGGTAAATGACTTCTTTTTGCGAAATCACACAAATCCCGCCGCTCGCCGGACTTGACGCCGGCGATGATCGATGATAAAATATAGTCTACGCCGCTGTGATGGAATGGTAGACATAGCGGACTTAAAATCCGCCTGAAGCGATTCAGTACCGGTTCGAGTCCGGTCAGCGGCACCAAAGGGCCCGTCGCAGAATAGGAAAATTCTGCGACGGGTTTTCTTCTGCCTGGGACGGCTAAAATAACGGAAATTACAGAAAAATCTGCGCATATATGTCTAAAATGGACGCACCAAACCAGACCCAGGCG
>DVHE01000051.1 GCA_018712245.1 Candidatus Avoscillospira avicola
TCCGGGGACATGCGCATCGGAAATCGCACTTTACACCCCAAAAGGTTCGACAGCTTTTCGAAGAAAACCGAGAACCTTTTGGGGTGCAGCCCCCTTTGTCAAAAAAGCGTAGCTTTTTTGACAGTCTGAGCCCCCGGTTTTGCGAAAGCAAAACCGGGGGCTGTCTCGTACGCGCCTCAGTCCTTGCCCACCAGGCGGTTGAGCCAGGAGACATAGGCCTTGTTGTTGATCATAAAGGGGTAGTTGATGACGATCAGGTCGTCCACCGGGTACTCCTTCACCAGCTCCTTGAGGTCCAGCGAGGGCTTGCCCTCCTGGTTGAACTCCCGGGGGTCGATGACATAGATCTTGGAATAGTGGCTGGTGAGGAAGGGAATGAAGGCGTTGCCGTAGGATTCCTTCAGCACCAGGCAAGTCTTCCCGTTGGGGACATCGCATTCGATGGTCATGCCCGGGTGGTCGCCGCCCAGGAAGCAGAGGTACTTGTTGGTCTCTTCCTCGGTGATGCCCCGGTAGACCACGCTGACCGGGTAGGCCGTGGAATTGGCGAAGTCCGCGTCGGCGTAGTACCGGGCGTGGGTCTCCACGATGGGCAGGTAGTAGGTGAGGGTGTCGGGGTTATTTTTCAGCGCCTCGCTCTGGGCGTAGCCGGAGAGGTAGGTGTACATGGAGCCGACGAAGTTTTCATAGACGCCGGTTTCGAACTGCTCCAGCGGCACGGCCTCAAAGCCGGCGGCCTCACAGAAGGCGGTGTAGGCGTAGTAGGCGCCCAGCTGCGTCCAGTGGTGGTCAGTGCGGAAGAAGATGTACTCGTCCTTGTGGGTCTCCAGCGGGGTGTAGGCGTCCACGGTGACGATATCGCCGTTCATCCCACTATAGCACCGCTCGATCATGGCCTTCTGGTCGTGGACGCCGGTGTGGAAGTCCTTGGGGGAGTAGAACTGGCCGGAGTTGGGCGTCACCAGGGAGATGGTGCGCACGCCGCTACCCAGGGCTTCGCTCAGGTTGTTCACGGCCTGGGCGTAGCTGTCGATGATCTCGTCGGTGGCTGTGGGGATGTCCATGGCGTTGTCGCCGCTTATGTAGATGCTGCCCACGGCAGCGCTCTGTCCGCTGCCGGACGAATCTGCCTCGCCGTCCCCAGTCGTCTCCGGCGGCTCGGAGGTCTCGGGCGCGTCGGGGGTGGTATCGGCGGGAATCTCCTCGGGCGGAAGCTCCGTCTCGCCGGAATCGCTGTCGGCGCCATTGTCCGGCGGCTGCTGGGCGTCGGTGGCGTGGTCGGGGTTCAGCGCCTGGCCGCCCTGCTCCATGCCGCCGGTAAAGTCCACCACCAGCTCATTGTTGTCGCTGCCGCCGGAGAAGTGGTAAAAGCCGTTGAGCTTTTTGTTGGCCGAGAGCAGCATGTCCCGCCCGGGGAAGGTGTCGGAGTAATACGTCTCCAGGCTGGAGATATAGCTGCCGTCCAGCAGCCCCGCGATGGTGAACTCCGGCTTGGAGGCCAGCTTCCGGTTTTCGGTTTTGGACTCGGTGGCGTCGGTGTCCACCAGGGAGTAGACGCCCACGGCTGCCGCCGCCAGCACCACCAGCGAGAGCAGCACGGAATAGAGGATTTTCAAGGGGGAGACCTCCTGACTGTCAGAAACGGTAGTAGAGGAAGGCGCTGAAGCCGCTGCCCACCAGGGAGATGGTGGAGAGGACGAGGACGGCCACGCAGAAGACGTAGCTCACGGCCACGTAGACGCCCTGGCGGCCCTGGCTGCTGCCGGGCTGGTGGGCGCAGAGAACGCCGAAGTAATTGCCCAGGGCCCGGGGCAGCGCCGAGGCGCCCAGGATGCACAAGAGGAGCAGCGGCAGGTTGTTCATCAGCAGAATCCGCACCTGCTCGTTGAGGAAGCCGCCGCCGGCAAAGCCGAACATGGCCGCCAGCGCCTGGCCCAGCCGGGCAAAATCGGTGAAATAGAAGATGGTCCAGCCGATGACCACGAAGAACATGGTGAGAAGCTGCCGCAGGAGCAGGGGCCAGCGCTTGAGGTAGCGCAGCAGCGGCTTTTCCGCCACCAGCAGTACGAAGAAGTAGAGGCCCCATAGGAGGAAATTCCAGCTGGCTCCGTGCCAGAGGCCCGTGAGGCTCCAGACCACCAGCAGATTGAGCCAGCGGTGGCGGCGGTTGCCGCCCAGGGGGATGTAGACATAATCCCGGAAGAAGGTGGAAAGGGAGATGTGCCACCGCCGCCAGAAATCGGTAATGGACCGCGCGGTATAGGGCAGGTTGAAGTTCTCCATGTACTTGAAGCCGAAGACCCGGCCCAGGCCGATGGCCATGTCGGAGTAGCCGGAGAAGTCGAAGTAAATCTGGAAGGTGAACATCAGGATGCCCAGCCAGGTGCCCACGGTGGTGGCCGTCTGGAAGGAGCCGTCCAGCATCTGGCTGGCCACGGAGAAGCAGTGGTCGGCGATGAGGATTTTTTTACCCAGGCCGGTGGCGAAGCGGATCAGACCGTAGAACATATCCTCTCTGGTGGCGTGGCGGTCTTCCAGCTGGGCATCGACGTCGCTGTAGCGGACAATGGGGCCGGCAATCAGCTGGGGGAAGAGAGATATATACAGCAGGAATTTGAGGTAAGAACGCTGCACGCCCACTTGGTTCCGGTAGACGTCCACCACATAGCTCATGGCCTGGAAGGTGTAAAAGGAGATGCCGATGGGCAGGGAAATGCCGGGTACTGCCAGACCCAAGCCCGTCAGCTGGTTGAAGGTGGAGACCAGCAGACCCGCGTATTTGAACACAGTCAGGGCCAGGAGGTTCAGCACTACGGCACCCACCAGGATCGGCTTTAAGGAGCGGCCCTTGGCCCGGCGTGCGCCCATCCAGCGGCCGGCGCCGTAGTTCATGGCGGCCGAGGCGATGAGCAGCAGCACATAGAAGGGTTCACCCCAGGCGTAGAACACCAGGCTGAATACCAGCAGCACGATATTTTTCACTTTGAGGCCCGGCGCCAGAAAATATAAGATCAGGCAGGCCGGGAGAAAGAGGAAGAGAAAGATCAAAGAAGAAAAAACCACAGCGCATAACTCCAAACATATTTACATAATTTCCGTGCTTATAATCCTACCAGACCAAAAGAGGATTTGCAAGCAATTTTTCGACGGTTTTCTGATAAATGACAGTTTGACAATAAGTTGTCTCAAATTTCCATCATTCTCGTGACATATCTGTTACAATAATGGATAATTTGCAATTTTTTTACCATATTTCATCCAGCGTGGGAGCTGGAAAAGAGTTGACATAACGATCAACAGAAAATCTGCGAACCGGCGGCGACGGCCTTGCAATTTCCAGATGGATATGTTATGATTGTGTTGGTTTATGTGGTTTCTAACAGGCTTCAACGAAACGCGAGAGAAGGACGAGTGCTATGCTGGCGATTGAACGGAAAAACGAGATTCTCAACAAGCTCCGGGCGGAGCAGCGGGTGTTGGTCAGCGAGCTGGCGGCCCACTACGGCGTGACCGAAGAGACCATCCGGCGGGATTTGGACAAACTGGAAAAGGAGGGGCACGCCACCAAGACCTACGGCGGAGCCATCTGGGGCAACAGCACCAAGACCGACCTGAGCTACACCATACGCAACAAGACCAATGTGGAGGCCAAGACGGCCATGGCCAAGGTAGTGAAGACTATGGTGGAGGACGGCGATCATCTGATGCTGGACGACAGCTCCACGGCGCTGTACATCGCCAAGGAGCTGAAGGACAAGAAGAAGCTCACGGTGATCACCAATTCCGTGGAGATCGTCATGGAGCTGGCAGGGCTCAAGGGGTGGACGATCCTCTGCACCGGCGGTGAGCTGAAAGCGGACGCGCTGTCCTTTGTGGGCTACCAGGTGCCCCAGATCCTGGCCAACTACCATGTGGACAAGGCGATTTTGTCCTGCAAGGGCATTGCCCCGGACGCCGGCGTCACCGACTCCGCAGAGAGCCACGCCCGGGCCAAGCAGGCCATGCTCCGCGCCGCCCGGGAGACCATCCTAGTGCTGGACGACAGCAAGTTCGATAAGACCTCCTTCGTCCAGATCACGCCCCTGAGCGGCGTCTCCACCGTCGTTACCAATCAGAAGCCCAGTGATGACTGGCTCCGGCGCTTTGAGGAACTGAACATCCTCTGCCGCTACGCCCTGTGAGGCCGCAGCGGCCAGGGCGCAGCAAAAGACCCGCGAATTCCCCGTGCAGGGAATTCGCGGGTTTTTGCAGTATGCGCGTATGTGCAGGTCACGCCTGGGCGGCCGGGGGGATGTGGGCCGCCGCGTAGCGGCCGATCAGCCCCTGGGCGGCCCGGAGCGGGTCTTCGTTCTTTTGGAGCTTCAGGGTCAACATGGGCTTATCGCCGGCGGAGAAGAAGATGCGCCGCTGGTAGGCCTTTTCGGCGCAGACAGCGGAGACCGCCGGGAAGTCCAGCTGCTCCATGGTGATTTGCAGCTGGTCGCCCTTCTGCTCGATCTTGGAGATGCCTGCTCCCGAGGCCTTGGCCCGGAGCAGCGCGATGGCCACCAGGTTCATCACCGCCGGCGGCGGGTCGCCGAAGCGGTCCACGATCTCGTCCAGCAGCTCCTCGCTGTCTTCCTCGGAGCGGATGGCCGCCATGCGGCGGTAGAGGTCCATGCGCTGCTCCCCCGAGGGGACGTACGTCTTGGCGATGTTGGCCGAGACCGCCAGGTCCGCGGTACACTCCGGCGGCTGGGCCTGATCCTCGCCCCGCTCCTCCAGCACGGCCTCTTCCAGGAGCTTTAAATACATATCGTAGCCCACCGAGAGCATATGGCCCGACTGCTCGGCGCCCAGCAGGTCACCGGCGCCGCGGATTTCTAGGTCGCGCATGGCAATCTTAAAGCCGGAGCCGAACTCGGCAAACTCCCGGATGGCCGAGAGCCGCTTCTCCGCCACCTCCGAGAGGACCTTGCCCTTGCGGAAGGTCAGATAGGCGTAGGCGTGGCGGCTGGAGCGGCCCACCCGGCCCCGGATCTGGTGAAGCTGCGCCAGACCCAGCCGGTCGGCGTCTTCGATGATCAGGGTGTTGACGTTGGGGATGTCGATGCCGGTCTCAATGATGGTGGTGCAGACCAGAATTTGAATCTCCCCGCCGGCCATCCGCTCCATCACGTCGCCCAGCTGCTCCTCGTCCATTTTGCCGTGGGCCACGGCCACCTCGGCCTCGGGGAAGCGGGCCTGGATGCGGGCGGCGGCCTGGTCGATGCTCTCCACCCGGTTGTGGAGGTAGTAGACCTGGCCGCCCCGGGCCAGCTCCCGGCCAATGGCCTCGTAGAGCAGCCGGTCATCGTGCTCCAGCACAAAGGTCTGCACCGGATAGCGGTCCAGGGGCGGCTCCTCAATGGTGGACATATCCCGGATGCCCGAGAGGGCCATGTTCAGCGTCCGGGGGATGGGCGTGGCCGAGAGGGTCAGCACGTCCACGCCCTGGGACAGCTCCTTGAGCCGCTCCTTGTGGCTGACGCCGAAGCGCTGCTCCTCGTCCACGATCAGAAGGCCCAGGTCCTTGAACTCCACTGACTTTTGCAGCAGCTTGTGGGTGCCGACGATCAGGTCCACGGTGCCGGTGGCCAGGCCGTGGAGCGTCTTCTTCTGCTGGGCCGCGGTGCGGAAGCGGCTCAGGACATCGATGTTCACCGGGAAACCGGCAAAGCGCTTCAAGGCCGTCAGATAGTGCTGCTGGGCCAAAACCGTGGTGGGCACCAGAATGGCCACCTGCTTGCCGTCCAGCATGGCCTTCATGGCGGCGCGGAGCGCCACCTCGGTCTTGCCGAAGCCCACGTCTCCGCAGAGAAGGCGGTCCATGGGCGTGGGGCTCTCCATGTCCTTTTTGATCTCGGCCACGCACCGCAGCTGATCCTCGGTCTCGGCGTAGGGGAAGCCTTCCTCAAACTCCTGCTGCCAGGGGGAGTCGGCGGCAAAGGCGTAGCCGGGCCGCCGCTTCCGGGCGGCGTAGAGCTGAATGAGTCCGGCGGCCAGGTCCTTGGCGGCGGCTTTGGCCTTGGCCTTGGTCTTTTTCCAGCCGTCGCCGCCCAGCTTGCTCAGCCGGACCGGCGCGTCCTCGCCGCCGCCGATGTACTTGCTCACCAGGTCCAGCTGGGTGGCGGGGACGAAGAGGACGTCGGTGCCCTGGTAGGCAATCTTCACGTAGTCCTTGACGACGCCGCCCACCTTCATCTGCTCCATGGCCACGTATCGACCGATGCCGTGGGTCTCGTGGACCACCAGGTCGCCGGGGGAGAGGTCGGTGAAGGCGTTTAATTTCTGGCGGTTGGTGGCCTTCTTCCGCGCCGGCTTTTTCCGCACCGGCGCGGCGGCGATCTGCCCCTCGGTGAGGATGGCCAGGCGGAGGGTGGGGTACTCCAGTCCCGCCGGGAGACTGCCGTCGGTGAGGAGAATCTCCCCAGGCCGGGGCAGGGCCGCCGCCGGCACGGCCAGCGTGGCCGTCAGGCCGCGCTCGTGCATCAGCTCCAGCAGAATCTCGCCCCGGCGGCGGCTGCCGCAGAGAACCAGGGCGGCGTACTGGTTTTTCTGATAGTGGGTGAGGTCCGATACGGCGGTGTCCAGGCTGCCGCCGTAGGAGGGGAGCTGCTTGCAGGTGATGGACAGCAGCGCCTGGGGCGGCAGCTGCTGGGGGAAGGCCGAGGCCAGAAAGCTGTCCAGATACGCCGCCGGGTGGCCCTGGAACTGGCGGCAGAGCTGGTCCAGATCGGCCACAAAATCGCACAGCTCGCCGCACAGGTCGCCGGATTGCAGGCAGCTGTCCAGCTCCAGGGAGAAGTTCTCCTGCCGGGCCTTGTCTGCCCGACTGAGGCTGCCGTGGTCGCAGAAGAGGACCATGGCCTCCGGGGGCAGATAGTCCGCCGCCGTGGCAAAGGTGGGATAGATCAGTCTGAGGTAGCGGTCCGCCGCCGGGAAGGGGACGCCGCCCCGGAGCTTCTCCAGGTCGGCCTCCAGCGTGGCGAGGAGGGCCTGGTGGGGCGTCTTGCGCCGCCGCTGCTTTTCCAGGATTTTTTGGAGGTCCCGAATCAGCCCGTCCGCGCCCTGGGGGTGGAGGAGCGGGGCCGTTTCGGCCACTGGCAGCAGCACGGCTTCGGCGATGTTCTCGGTCCGCCGCTGGGTCATGGGGTCGAAAAAGCCCATGGTGTCCAGCTCGTCGCCCCAGAACTCGGCCCGGACCGGCGCGTCGTAGGTGGGGGCGTAGACGTCCAGGATGCCGCCGCGGATGGAGAACTGGCCCACGCCCTCCACCAGGGAGGAGCGGGCGTAGCCTGCGGCGGTGAGCTGCCGGGCCAGGTCGTCCAGGCTGTGGGCGTCGCCGGTGCGCAGAGTCAGGGCGGCGGCCTGGAGCGTCTCCGGCGGCATGGTGCGCAGGGAGAGGGCCTCCAGCGAGGCCACCAGCACCGGGATCTCGCCCCGCAGGAACCGCCAGAGGGTGGTCAGCCGCTGCTGCTCCCAGCCCCGGGAGACCACGGCGGCGTCGCAGAAGGTGAATTCCCGGGTGGGCAGCAGCGCCGGCGCCTCCCGGAGGAAGGCGGCCAGCTCCAGCTGAATCCGCTGGGCTGCCGGCTCATCGGCGCAGACCACCAGGGCCGGGCGACCCACCTGCTGGGTCAGGGCGGACAAAATATGGCTTCTGGGCAGCTGGCTGGCCCCGGAGAGGGCCGCCACCGACCCGGCCTTCAGCAGCTCCACCAGGGATTTGTATTCAGGAAGACCGGTTAGGGCGGATAAAAGCAGTTCCATGGGAGCCTCCTAGAGGGGAGTAAAGAGTAAATAGTGAAGAGACGGTCGGCATTGGGCCCACGCAACAACGCGGGCGGAGCATTTGCTCCGCCCGTTGTTGCGGGCTATATTCATTTATATGCGGCTATTTCCCGTTGTATGCGCTGGCGGCCTTCTGCAGCCCCTGGTCCAGGAACAGCAGGGCGGCATCGGCGGCGTTCTGGAGGGCCGGGGCCAGAAGCTCCTCCTCCCGGGGGGAGAATTTGCTCAGCACCCAATCGGCCAGGTCAAAGTCCGGGTGGGGCTTGGCGCCCACGCCGATCTTCACCCGGGGGAACTGGTCGCTGCCCAGGCTCTGGATGATGGACTTGACGCCGTTGTGCCCGCCGGCAGAGCCCTCCGCCCGGAGGCGGATCCGGCCCAGCGGCAGGGAAATATCGTCAAAGATCACGAGAATTCGCGCCGGGGGAATCTTATAATAAGAAGCCAGGGCGGAGACCGCCGCGCCGGAGAGGTTCATATACGTCTGGGGCTGCACCAATAAAATCCGGTGGCCCTTGTAGTCGGCCTGGCGGGTCAGAGCCTGGAATTTCAGCCGGTCGATCTTGACGCCCAACGCCTGGGCCACCAGTTCGGAGGCGCGGAAGCCCACGTTGTGCCGCGTTTTTTCATACTCCCGGCCGGGGTTTCCCAGCCCAACCAGCATAAACTCGCAGCCGCTTCGAAAGAGTCCCATCTTTAGAACATCGGGGACAGGGAGATCTCTTCGTAGGTACGCTGAATGGCCTCGGCGAACATGGGGGAGACGTCCAGATACTTGATCTTGGTGCCGCGGGCGGCCTCGGGGGCGGGGATGGTGTTGAGGAGGACCACCTCGTCGATAACGCTGTTCTGGATGCGCTCAATGGCGGCGCCGGAGAGGACGCCGTGGGTGGCGCAGGCATAGACCTTGGTGGCGCCCTTGTCGTGGATGGCCTGGGCGGCGTTGCAGAGGGAGCCGGCGGTGTCGATCATATCGTCGAAGAGAATGCAGGTCTTGCCGGCCACGTCGCCGATGACGTTCATCACCTCGCAGCAGTTGGCCTTTTCCCGGCGCTTGTCCACGATGGCCAGGCTCATGCACATCTTGTTGGCGAAGGCGCGGCTGCGGGCCACGGAGCCCACGTCCGGCGAGACGACCACCATGCCCTCATGGTCGGGGAATTTGTTCAGGTAATACTTGACGAACACCTTGTTGCCCAGCATATTGTCCACAGGAATATCAAAGAAGCCCTGAATCTGGGCGGCGTGGAGGTCCATGGTCAGCACGCGGTCGGCGCCGGCGGCTTCGATCATGTTGGCCACCAGCTTGGCGGAGATGGGGTCGCGGCCCTTGGCCTTGCGGTCCTGCCGGGCGTAGCCGAAGTAGGGAATGACGGCGGTGATCCGGCCGGCGGAGGCCCGCTTGCAGGCGTCGATCATCACCAAAAGCTCCATGAGGTTGTCGTTGACCGGCTTACAGGTGGACTGGACGATGAACACATCCAGGCCCCGGACAGTCTCGTTGATGGAGACGGAGACCTCTCCGTCGGCAAAGGTGGTGACGGTACAGTTGCCCAGGGGCAGACCCAGGGCATTGCACACGCCTTCAGCAAAAGGGCGGTTGGCGTTGGCACAGAGAACCTTGACGTCTTTTCCGTGAGATATCATGGCGCTTAATTCCTTTCTTTCCATCCGGTAGTTATATCACGGGGTACTCCCCAAGAATTACGGTTTTTTCAGCTTGAACTTCCCGGCCCATTCCTTCTTGTGGCTCTGCCGCGCCCGGGCGATGGCCAGGGCCAGGGGCGGCACGTCCTCGGTGATGGTGCTGCCGGCGGCCACATAGGCGCCCTGCCCCACGCTGACCGGCGCCACCAGGTTGACATTGGCGCCGACGAAGGCGTCGTCGCCGATGGTGGTGCGGTATTTTTTGGCCCGGTCGTAGTTGACCGTCACCGCGCCGCAGCCCAGCTGGACGTTTTTGCCCACCTCGGTGTCGGCGACATAGGAGAGGTGGGCCAGCTTGGCGCCGTCGCCGATTTTGGTGTTGCGCACCTCCACAAAGTCGCCGATCTTGGCGTTGTCCCCGGTCTGGGTGCCGGCGCGGACGTAGGCGTAGGGGCCCACGTGGCAGTTCTGCCCCAGGGTGGCCTGGAAGACCTGGGAGCTGTTGACCACGGTGCCGGCGCCGAAGACGGCATCCTCGGCGTAGGTGTTGGGGCCGATGACGCAGCCGGGGCCGACGACGGTCTTGCCCCGGAGGATGGTGCCGGGCATCAGCACGGCCTGGGGCGACACCTGGGCCATGGGATCAACGTAGGTGGTGGCGAAGTCCCAGATCTCCACGCCGGCCTCGGCCAGGCGGTAGAGGTGGGCGCGGTTCAAAAGCGGCTGGAAGTCGGTCAACTGGGCCAGAGAGGTGATGGAGAAGGCGCCGTCGCGGTCCGTGTAGGGCGCACTCTGGTCCTGCAGCACCTCCAGCAGGTCGGCTTTGGCTTCCACGGCGGCCTGGAAGGCCGTCTTTTTCACGCACAGCAGGTTGCTGGGCTCCGGCGCGCCGTCCAGAGCCAGGATTTCGGCGTCGTAGGGCAGCAGGACGCAGGGGCCTGTGACGACGATGACGTCGGATTGCTCGTCTCCGGCGGCGGAGAGGAACACCTGGATCTGCTCAGAGGCCTGGCTCTCCTCGGCCACCACCAGCTGGGTGTCGTCGGGGAAGCAGGCTCGGGCTGCCGCCTCCCACGGGGGACGGCAAACCAAAAAGAACCGCTCTACCCCACCGGCGGACAGAGAATCCACCAGCCAGGCGAGCAGCGGCGCACCCATGAGATTGCCCAGCAGCATGGGCCGGGGATATCCGGTCTTTCCCGTATCGTCGGGTAAGAAGATCACAGCAGACAAACCAGCCATGGCCAGCACTTCCTCTCAAAAAAATAAAAGGGAAAAACCTTTCTGCCCTTAGTATAACAAAGAAAACCAAATTTGTATAGGATTTTTCGGGAGAAAGACGGAGAGAAACAGAGAATATTCCCAGAGTTCTCTGTGCAAATTGATTCCATCTCCGGCGGACACCGGCTGGGCTACAGCCGCTGTTCCAGAAGAAAGTCCGCCACGTCCTGGAGCTGGGGGTTGTCCGCCGCGGCCAGGGCGTCGTGCAGGGCCCGGGAGTTGAGGGGGCAGCCGGTGAGCCGCGTCGCGATGGCCTGGGTCAGCTCCGTGTCCATGGCGTCGGAGTAGACCGCCACCGACGCCACGGTCACGTGCTTCAGGGTGAAGAGCAGCTCCACGCCGCCCCAGGGGAACCGAGTGGAGAGGGAGAGGTCGAAGTCCGGCGTCTTGCCCAGCCGCCAGTCCCAGGAGGCCTGCTTTTCCCGGTAGGGCGCCCACTGGGCGACGACCTCCGGCGTGGGGACGAAGGGCTCGAAGGGGCCCATGGCCGCTTCCGCCGCCGCGCGGACGGCGGCCTCCATGGCCTGAGTGGTCAGCTGGGGCGCGAAGGCGCAGAGGTTGGTGACTCTGGCCCGCACCGAGGCCACGCCCTTGGCCTGGAGCTTGCGGGGGTCGGGGTTTAAGTACCGCTGGAGGCGGCCCAGGTCCGCCGAGAGCAGCAGCGTGCCGTGGTGCTGGCGCAGCGGGCCGCGGCCGGCGAAGGCGCAGCCGGAGAACTTCTTTCCGCCGGCCAGCAGGTCGTTGCGGCCGGAGCGCTCGCAGGGAATGCCGAAGGAGCGGACGGCCTGGAGGATGATCTCCTGCTGGGCCTCCAGGTCGTAGCGGTCCTGGCCGGTGATGAAGGAGAAGTTCAGGTTGCCCTGGTCGTGGAAGACCGCACCGCCGCCGGTGATCCGCCGCACCAGCTGCACGCCGTCGCGCTCCATGGCGTCGAGGCTGCACTCCCGCCAGGGGTTCTGGTTTTTGCCGATGATGACGGCGTTGGCGTTGACGTAGAAGTAGAGCATGAAGTCCTCCGGCTTCAGGTGGTCGAGAAACCACTCGTCCTGGGCCAGATTGTCCCAGCCGTCGCCGGTGGGGGAAAAATACCAGTAGTTTGCCATAGGGGTTCCTTTCTGCGGGAAGGGGAAAATAGGGAAGAGGGAATAGGGAAGAGGGAAGAGGGAAGAAGTGCGCCGTAGGGGCGGCTATCAGCCGCCCGCTGGGCTGTGTGTGCAACGCGCCCGCGGCACCCGCACCGCGCCAAAGCCTCCCCTGTGTAAGGGGAGGTGTCATGGCCTTTGGCCATGACGGAGGGGTTGTTGGGCACTGCCGATCTCCATAAGGCTCGCGGTGGTCGGCGGTTCTGATCCCCTCCGTCACGGCTTCGCCGTGCCGCTGCGGTCTCTGTATCTGCCACCGGCAGCGCTCCCTTGCGGGCCCCTTGTTCACCAAGGGGAGGCAATTCGCCGCGGGCCCGCGTTGAATGCACCAACCGCAGGGGCGCGCATCGCGCGTCCGCTGGCCTGCGCGTCCGCAGCACGTGCGGCAATGCACCGCACCCTGTAGGGGCGGCCTGTATGGCCGCCCCTACCGCACGCCCGATTCGCCGCAGGCCCGCGGCGAACGCACCGCGCCAAAGCCTCCCCTTGGGCACCAAGGGGAGGCTTTGGCGCGAAGCGCCGGAGGGGATCAGAACTGGAGACGCCTGCGGGTTGACAACCCCTCAGTCAGCCTGCGGCTGACAGCTCCGGGTTGCCGCTAAGCCTTCCCGGCCCGCGTTGCGGTCCGCCAAGGCAAGCGGCTGCTGGGCCGCTGCGGTCGCTTCTTCCGCCGCTGGCGGCGCTCCCTTGCGGGCCCCTTACACAGGGGAGCCTTTTTGTGCCGCCCGCGCTGGGGATACGTTTGCCGCGGGTGCGGCGGGAATCGCAACCGAGCGGGCCGATGAAGGCATCGGCCCCTACAGAGCGGTTCGCAAAGTTGTTCGCAGGGGCGGCGCTGCGCTGATGCCGCTTATTCCATGGCCTTGGCCAGCTTGACGATGCGGCTGGTACCCAGGCGCGTGGCGCCCAGCTCCAGGAACTTCTCAGCGTCCTGGAGGGAGGCGATGCCGCCGGCGGCCTTGATCTGCACTGCCGGCCCCACATGGGCCTTGAAGAGGGCCACGTCTTCGAAGGTGGCGCCGGCCGTGGAGAAGCCGGTGGAGGTCTTGATGAAGTCTGCCCGGGCCTCGGTGACGATCTCGCACATTTTGATCTTTTCCGCCTCGGTCAGCAGGCACGTCTCAATGATGACCTTGAGAATTTTGCCGCCGCAGGCGTCCTTGACCGCCCGGATCTCCCGCAGCAGGTCGTCGTACCGCCGGTCCTTGAGCCAGCCGATGTGGATGACCATGTCGATCTCGTCGGCGCCGTTTTTGACGGCGTCGGCGGCCTCGAAGCACTTGGCGGCGGTGGTGCTGTAGCCGTTGGGGAAGCCGATGACGGTGCAGATGGGCAGCTTTCCGCCCACATAGGCCGCGGCCTCTTTCACATAGGCCGCGGGAATGCAGGCCGAGGCCGTGCGGTAGCGGATGCCGTCGTCCAGCACGGCGCGAATCTGGTCCCAGGTGGCAGTCTGAGAGAGCAGGGTGTGGTCGCAGTGGGATAGGATGGTCTGAATGTCCATAGAGTCCTCCTTTACTGGGCCATGGCCGCCTCAAACGCGGCCCGATCCATGGTCTCATGCTCCAGGAGGTAGTCGGCGACGGCCTGGAGCTTCTGGCGGTTGGCGTTGAGGATTTCCTCGCTGCGGCGGTAGGCCCGGTCAATCAGGGCCTTGACCTCCTCGTCGATGTCGCCGGCGATGCGCTCGGAGTAGGGCTTGGATTTTTCGTAGTCCCGGCCGATGAACACCTCGCCCTCGGCGCTGTAGTTGACGGCGCCCAGCTTTTCGCTCATGCCGTACTTCTGCACCATGTCCCGGGCGATGTCCGTGGCCCGCTGGATGTCGTTGGAGGCGCCGGTGGAGATGTCCTGGAGGAAGAGCTGCTCCGCCACCCGGCCGCCCAGCAGCGAGACGATCTGCTCGAACATCTCATTGCGGGAGAGGTAGTTCTGGTCGTCCGCCGGGAGGCTCAGCGTCATGCCGCCGGCGCCGCCCCGGGGCACGATGGTGATCTGATGCACCGGGTCGTGGGTGGGCAGATGGTAGATGACTACGGCGTGGCCGGCCTCGTGGACGGCGGTCAGCCGCTTTTCGTGGGGGGAGATCACGTGGCTGCGCTTCTCCGGCCCGGCGATGACCTTCAGCATGGCCTGCTCCAGGTCCTGGTTGTTGAGGGCCGGGCGGTCCGCCCGGGCGGCCAGCAGCGCGGCCTCGTTCATCAAATTCTCCAGGTCCGCGCCGGTGAAGCCGGCGGTGGCCCGGGCCAGGCTGGAGAGATTGGCGTCCTCGGCGAGAGGCTTGTCCTTGGCGTGGATTTTCAAAATGGCTTCGCGGCCCCGCCAGTCGGGGCGGCCCACATAGATCTGCCGGTCAAAGCGGCCCGGGCGCAGCAGCGCCGGGTCCAGGATGTCCTTGCGGTTGGTGGCCGCCATGACGATGACGCCCTCGTTTTTGCCGAAGCCGTCCATCTCCACCAGCAGCTGGTTGAGGGTCTGCTCCCGCTCGTCGTGGCCGCCGCCCAGGCCCGCGCCCCGGCGCCGGCCCACGGCGTCGATCTCATCGATGAACACGATGGCCGGCGCCTGCTTCTTGGCCTGCTCGAAGAGGTCGCGGACGCGGCTGGCGCCCACGCCCACGTACAGCTCCACAAAGTCTGAGCCGGAGATGGAGAGGAACTGCACCCCGGCTTCGCCGGCCACGGCCCGGGCCAGCAGCGTCTTGCCTGTGCCGGGCGGGCCCACCAGCAAAATGCCCTTGGGGATTCGGGCGCCCAGGCGGGTGAAGCGGTCCGGGTCCTTCAAAAAGGCCACCACTTCCTCCAGCTCCTCCTTTTCCTCGTCGGCGCCGGCCACGTCGGCAAAGGTGACGGGCTTGCTGCTGCCGCTGCCGATGCGGACGTTGGCCCGGGTGAACTTGCCCATGGAGTTCTGGCCGCCGCCGGAGCGGGAGACCAGCAGGATGATGACGTACACCAGGCCGATGCCCAAGATGAGGTAGGGCAGCAGGGAGACCCAGTCGAGCCTGGAGGCGGCGGGGTAGTTGTAGTCCTCCAGGGTGCCGGCGCGGTGCTGGGCGGCGATCAGATCGTCCAGGTCCCGGTGGAACTGGTTTACGTCGCCGATGGTGGTGGTGACGGTCTCGGTGCCGGTTTCTCCGGCGACTTCCATCCGCAGCGCCCCGTCGGTGGAGAGGGTGAAGCTGCGCACCGCGCCGGTCTCAAACAGCTCCACCACCTGGGAGTAGGGCGTGGTTTCGCTGGATACGCCGGAGAAGAACTGGTACACCAACAAAAACAGCAGGGCCAGAATCAGCACATAGATCACGGCCCCGGTGGGGTTGATTTTCCGATTCAAAGTGAATATGCTCCTTAAAATTGGTCAATTTGCGTCGCCGGCGTCAGTCCTGGTAGACCTCCGGCTTGAGGACGCCCACAAAGGGGAGGTTGCGGTAATAGTCCTGGTAATCCAGGCCGTAGCCCACGACAAAGGCGTTGGGAATGGTGAAGCAGACATAGTCGGCGGTGAGGTCTTCGGTGCGGCCGCTGGGCTTGTCCAGCAGCGTGCAGATTTTCACAGACCGGGGGTTCCGGGCCTGGAACATCTCCACGATCAGCTTCAGCGTCCGGCCTGAATCGAGAATGTCCTCCAGAATCAGCACGTCCCGGCCCTCGATGTCGTGGTCGATGTCCTTGCGGAAGGTCAGCTTGCCGGTGGAGGCGGTGCCGCCCTCGAAGGAGGTGACGCACATGAAGTCCTCCTGCACCGGGATGGTGATGGCCTGGGCCATGGCGGCGTAGAAGGGGACTACGCCCTTGAGAACGCCCACCAAAATGGGGTTCTTGCCCCGGTAGTCTTCGCTGATTTGGGCGCCGACTTCCCGAATACGGCGGCGGATACTCTCCTCGTCCACCAACACTTCCTGGATATCTGCGAGCATATCAAACTGGTTCATCATCGCTCTCGCTCCCTTCTCTCCAAAACCGCAGCAGCCACGCCGGTTCCCCCGGCGCTGCCCGGCGGGCCCAGTCACAGCCCACCTGGTACACGGCGACGACGCCCCGGCTGTCCGCCGCCACAGGCAGCAGATCGCGCCGGGCGGCGGGGATTTTCCGGTCAATCATCCACCGCTTGAGGCTTTTCCCGCCGCCGGGGCCGCGCAGCCGGTCTCCCGTCATCCGGGGCCGGACGGTCAGATGGAGAATTTCCTCCATCATATCACACTTGATGGCAAAAGTGGACAGAAAATCCACCTTTTTTTCCAAAATCACCGGGCCGTCCAGCCGGACCCGGAGGCCGGCCTCCGGCAGGAAAAGCTGCTGCCCCGGGGAAAGGGAGACCGGGGCGAAGGCCGCGGGGCTTGGCGTCCGCTCCAGCCGCAGGAGGCCGTATTCCCGCCGGGCAGTGACGCCGCCGGGCAGCGAGACCGACTGGGAGCCGCGGCAGTCCCGGAGCAGTGCCTCCACCGCTTCTACATGGGCCGCGGCTGGCTTTTGGATCGATAAAATCTGCCGGATCGCCCGGCTGCGGAGCGCCGGGGGCGCGGCAAAGAGGATCGCGGCGTCCCAGCCGCCGTCCCGGGCGGCGCGGCGGAGCAGGGCCTGGGTCTCCCCAGCCAGATATGCCTCGTCCTGCCGCAAAAGCGCTGTGGAGCGGGCCACCGTGGCGGCCAGGCTGGGATTCTCCTGGCGCAGCAGCGGCACGACGTGGTGCCGCAGACGGTTGCGCAGGGCGTCGTCCCGGCCGTTGGTGCTGTCCTCCCGCCAGGTGAGGCCGTATGTCTCTAAATATGCCAAAATCTCCGCCCGCGTCACCTGGAGCAGCGGACGAAGATACCGCCCCTCCTGCGGGGCCATGGCGCCCAGGCCCTTGAGGCCCGTGCCCCGGAGGAGGTTTAATAGCACGGTCTCCACCTGGTCGTCGGCGTTGTGGGCCGTGGCGATCAGCCCCGGCTGCGCCCGGAGAAATTGGTGGCGCAGCACCCGGGCGGCCTCCTCGATGCTCTCGCCGGTCTCGACGGCGCGGGCTTTGACGTCGCCCCGGCCCAGGGCCAGGGGGATGGACCACTGCGCGCACAGCGCCTGGACGAAGGCCTCGTCGCCGTCGGATTCCGCGCCCCGGAGGCAGTGGTTGAAGTGGGCCGCGGAGAGGGAAAAGCCCATGGCCGGAGCCAGGGCCGCCAGACAGTGGAGCAGCGCCACGGAATCGGCCCCGCCGGAGACGGCGCAGACGATGGCGGCGTCCCGGGGCAGCGCCGCCAGGGCCGCCGATACCTTATCCCTCACCGTGCTTCCACTCCCGGTCGGCGAAGGTGGTGAACTGCGGCAGCCACTGGAGCTTGACGGTGCCGGTCTCGCCGTGGCGGTTTTTGGCCACGATGATCTCAGCCACGTTTTTCTCCGGGGTGTCGGGATGATAGTAGTCGTCCCGGTAGATGAAGAGGACCTCGTCGGCGTCCTGCTCGATGGCGCCGGATTCGCGGAGGTCCGAGAGCATGGGCCGCTTGTCGGTGCGGCTCTCGTTGGCACGGGAGAGCTGGCTCAGGCAGATCACCGGCACGTTCAGCTCCTTGGCCATGATCTTCAGCGCCCGGGAGATGTCGCTGACCACCTGCACGCGGTTGGCGTTGTTGGAGGTCTGACCGGTACCGGCGGAGGTCATCAGCTGGAGGTAGTCGATCAGCACCAGACCCAGGTTGTCCAGCCGGCGGCACTTGGCGTTCATCTCCGCCACGGAGATGGAGGGGTTGTCGTCCACGCGGATGTCGGTTTGGCTCAAAGCGGAGGAGGCGATACTGATCTTGGTCCACTCCTCCTCGGTCAGCCGCCCGGTCAACAGCTTCTGGTTGTCCACAAAGCTCTCATTGGAGAGTAAACGCATGGCCAGCTGCTCCCGGGACATTTCCAGAGAGAAGAAGGCCACGGTTTTTGCGCTCTTTTTGGCCACGTCCAGGGCGATGTTCAGGGCCAGGGAGGTCTTGCCCATGCCGGGCCGGGCGGCGATCAGCAAAAGGTCGGATTTGTTGAGGCCGTTGATTTTCTTGTCCAGGTCGTGGAGGCCGGTGGAGAGGCCGGGGAAGGCGCTGTCGGAGCGGGACAGCTCGTCCAGCCGGTCGAAGACGTCCACCAGCACCACGCCGATGTGCTGGAGGCTCTCGCCGGCGTTGCCGTTGCGCAGGGCGTAGATCTTTTTCTCGGCGCTCTCGAGGATCTCCGCCGGGGTTCCCACCCCGGCGAAGACGGTCTCGCGGATGTCGCCGGCGGCCACCGCCAAATTGCGCAGCATGGCCCGATCCCGGACGATACCGGCATACTGGCCCACGTTGGCGGCGGTGGGCGTGACCTCCATCAGCTCCATCAGGTATTCCGGGGTCTTGTCGTCCGCGACGCCCCGGACCTTCATCTTCTCCAGCACCGTCACCGGGTCGATGGTCTCGGAGAAGTTGAACATGGTGTAGATGGTTTCGTAAATATCCCGGTTTTGCTGGAGGAAGAAGTCGTCCGGGCGCAGAATGCCGATGACTTCCGCAACGCAGCGGCTGTCAATGAGCATCGAGCCCAGCACCGACTGCTCCGCCTCCAGGGAGTGGGGCAGCTGGCGCTGCAAGAGTTCTTCTTCCATGGTGGTTCTCCTTTCTGCTTCGCGGGGGGCCGATGGAGCATCGGCCCCCCGCGGGTGCGGCCGGCGATGGCGCGGCGCTCGCCGTCAGCTGGCGGACGCGCGATGCGCGTCCCTACGACCACGCGACGACACCCCGATGAAAGTCGCCGGTGCGGCATCGGCCGCTACAGCGCCTTACGCCTCCTGAATCTCCACGGTCAGGTCGGCCACCACCTCGTAGCCCAGCTTGCACTTGACGGTGTAGGTGCCAACATTTTTGATCGGCTCGCTGACGACGATCTTCCGCTTGTCCACGGGGATCTTCCTGGCGGCCAGAGCCTCGGCGATTTCGGCGTTGGTGACGGAGCCGAAGAGCCGCCCGGCGCCGCCGCCCTTGGCCTTGACCACCAGCTTCATTTCTTTCAGCTGGGCAGCCAGGGCCACGGCCTGCTCCCGCTCCTTCTGGCGCTTTTCCTGCAGAGCCTTGTCGTTCATCTTCATGGTGTTGATGTTGTCGGCAGTGGCCTCCTGGGCTAATTTTCGGGGCAGCAGGAAGTTCCGGGCGTAGCCGTCGGACACGTCGATCAGCTGGCCCTTTTTGCCCTGGCCCTTGACGTCCTGCAATAAAATCACTTTCATGGCATAAGTCTCCTATCCTTCGTAAAATTTATCGATGCTTGCGACCAGCTCCACCAGCACCTCCCGGACGGTTTTGCCGGGAATCTGCGCGCCGGCGGTGGCGGCGTTGCCGCCGCCGCCCAGAGGCTCCAGAATCACCTGGACGTTGGCCTCGCCGATGGAGCGGGCGGAGATCACCACCCGGTCTCCGTCCTGGTAGAGGACGAAGGAGGTGAGGATGCCCTTGATATTCAAAAGCTCATCCGCGGCCTGGGCCACCAAAGTGCGGGTGGTGTTGTATTCCAGGGCGGAAATGGCGATCTCGTTGCGGTAAAGCCGCGCCGCCTGGACGATTTGGTACCGGGTGATGGTGTCGTCCAGGTCGTTTTGGAAGAGTTTTTTGACATCCACCGTGTCGGCGCCGGCCCGGCGGAGGAAGGCGGCGGCCTCAAAGGTCCGCGAGCCGGTGCGAACGGAGAAGTTTTTGGTGTCCAGCACCAGGCCGGCCAGCAGCGCCTGGGACTCCATGGGGCGGATCTCCTTGGGCTCCACGGCGTACTGGAGAATCTCCGTCACCAGCTCCGAGGCGGAGGAGGCGAAGGGCTCGTGGAGGTTGAGGACCACTTGCTCGATGTAGTCGGCGGCCCGGCGGTGGTGGTCGATGACGGCCACACGGTTGACTGATTCCAGCAGTGCCCGGGATTCCACCTGGTCGGGGCGGTTGGTGTCTACCACGATCAGGAGGCTTTTCCCGTCAGCGGCCAGCAGGGCGTCTTCCCCGGAGAGGAAGAGATTGTCGTATTCGGGATGCTCTTTCAGCTCCGCCAGAAGGGCCTGCACGGCGTTGTGCTCCTGGTCCAGTACGATGTGGGTGGGGCGGCCCCGCTTGCGGCAGATGCACACCAAACCCATGGCCGCGCCCAGGGCGTCCAGGTCGGCCATCCGGTGGCCCATGATGAACACCTGGCTGGACTGACTGATGAGCTCGTTGAGGGAACTGGCGATGACGCGGGCTTTGACCTTGGTGCGCCGCTCCGTCTCCTTGGTGCGGCCGCCGAAGAAATTGAAGTTGTAACGGTCTTTGATGACGGCCTGGTCGCCGCCCCGGCTCAGAGCCATTTCGATGGAGAGGGAGGCGAAGGCGTAGTTCTCCTGGAAGGACGTGCCGTCTTTGCCGATGCCGATGGAGAGCGTGGCAGCCACGCCCGAGGGGTTGGTGATGGCCCGGATGTCGTCCAGAATGGAGAACTTGCCCTCCTGGAGCCGCGGCAAGTCCTTGGCTTCAAAGATCAGAAGGTAGCGGTTTCGCTCTAATTTTCGGAGGAGGCCGCCCAGATTTTCGCACCAGCCGCTGATGCGGTCATTGATTCGGGCGTCCAGGCTGGAGATGGCGCTGTCGGGCAGGTTATTGGTCAGCTCGTCGTAGTTGTCCACCAGGATCACCGAGACGATGGGCCGGGTGCGGATATATTCGTCGCGGACGTTGAACATCTCGGTCATATCCACGAGGTACAGCGTTGCCAGCAGCAGCGAGGCGTGTTCGTCCTCGGAACGGATCAGGTTGCCGTAGACCCGGTAGCGGCGCCCCCGCAGCTCCACGTCCTGGCTGCACTCCGTGCGGCCCTCGGCCAGCCAGCGGGTGGAGAACCGGGGCACCACATCCTCCATTTTTTGGTGGAGGAAGGAATCCCGCAGACCGGAGATCTGATAAAAAGAGGCGTTTCCCCAGACGATCTCGGAGTCACTCATTTTGATGACGGCCATGGGGAAGGGAGAACCAGTCTTGAAAGCGGTGCCGAGGGAATCGGTGGTGCTCTGGATGTAGCTCATCAGGGCCTTCTTCCGCCGTCCGCTGGCCATGCGGTTGTGGACGAACAGCAGTACGATGACCAGCCCTTCCGCCGCGGCGACGTAATACTGTTTGACCCAGACTGCTGCGCCGGCGAACAGCAGCAGCACCAGGAAGTAAAGTCCCATGCCGGGCTCCAGCAGCCGGGTGAGCTTCTTGTTCATGCCGATCCCTCCTCCTGTTTTTCTTCATTATAATGCGCACCAGCCAAAGCTGCAAGTCTTCCGGCGATCTGCCGGGGCGAACCTGTGATTTTGCGCAAGAATGCGGCGGCAGGCGGAAATAGACCCCCGCACGGGAGAATTGTAGACCTTATTATAGCAAAATAAGGCCTGCCCGGCAAGCGAAACAGCAAATAAACCGGCAAAATCGTCCGCAGGAAGGGAAGATAGTTTACATTTCTGGTATACTATAAAATAGAAGGAGGATGGCTATGGAAACAAGGTATATAACACGAAAATCCATGGAAGCATTCGCGGCTCAATTGACAGAGGAAGAGCGGAGCCGCGCCACCATCGAAAAGTACCTGCGGGATGTGGGGCAGTTTGCCCGGTGGCTGATGGGGCGCCCGGTAACGAAACGGGCCGTGGCGGCCTGGAAGGAGGCGCTGCTGGCGCAGGGCTGCGCGTGCGCCACGGTCAACGGCAAGCTGACGGCGCTGGACCGCTTCCTGTGCTGGCGGGGCTGGAACGAGTGCCGGGTGAAGCGCTTGAAGCTCCAGCGGAAGCTCTTCCGGGAGCCGGAGCGGGAGCTGAGCCAGACGGAGTATGAGCGTCTGGTGGAAACGGCCTTTGCCCGGGGCGCGAGCCGCACGGGCATTTTGATGGAGACGCTGTGCGCCACGGGAATTCGGGTCAGCGAGCTGAAGTTCATCACCGTGGAGGCGGCGCGGCAGGGGAAGGCGGAGATTTCCCTAAAAGGAAAGATCCGAACCATTCTGATCCCGGGAAAGCTGTGCCGAAAGCTATCGAAATACGCCCAAAAACAAAAAATCGCTTCCGGCGAGATCTTTCTCACCAAAAGCGGAAAAGGAATGACGCGCCAGCAAATCTGGGCGGAGATGAAGGCGGTGTGCCGAGCAGCCGGCGTGGAGAGAAGCAAGGTGTTTCCGCACAATCTGCGGCACCTGTTCGCCCGGGCATTCTATAAGGCCTGCCGGGATGTGGCGCGGCTGGCAGATGTGCTGGGCCATTCGTCCATCGAGACCACGCGGATTTACCTGATCTCCACCGGCGCGGAACACGCCAAAACGCTCAATCAGCTCCGACTTGTGACATAGGACGGAATCGGGCTTCTGTTTCCGCAGTATGGAGAAAAGTGTAAAAAAATAGGATATACTTACTGTATATCCCAAATTATTGCAATTAAATATCCGATTTTGAGCGTACTAATCTAGGCTGCCAATATTTTACAATCGACAGCCTGAATTTTTATGCGCAAAAATGAGAAGAGGGCTTGATTTCCAGAAATCTTACTGGTAAAATATGTAGGAGAATATTATGTGGGAGTGTCCCTACATAGTATTCTCAAGACAGAAGCCCGATTCCGTCAATATGGGAGGGATGCCATGAAGAAATCACTGGCGGAGTTCTGCCTGGAGGCAGGTGCGGAAGCGCTGCTGGGCCAGTGGGAGCAGGTGCGAAATGCTCCGATGACACCCGAGACCATTTCCTATGGCAGCAAGCAAAAGGTTTGGTGGCGTTGTGAAAAAGGGCATCTCTGGCAGGCGCCGCCCTATGCGCGCACCGGCAGTGAGACAGGGTGCCCCTACTGCGCAGGAAAACTGCCGGTGGTTGGAGAGAGTGACCTGAAAACGCGCTATCCAATGGTGGCGGCGCAGTGGCACCCCACGAAAAATGGGGCGCTGACGCCGGAACAGGTGCTGCCCGGCAGCCATCAGAAGGTGTGGTGGCGCTGCGAAAAGGGCCATGAATGGCAGGCCCAGGTGAAGTCCCGGGTCCATGGCAGCGGCTGCCCGCTGTGTGCGAACAAGGTGGTGGAGCCAGAGCGAACGGATTTGGCCACGGTATATCCGGTGCTGGCGGCACAATGGCATCCGACGAAGAATGGCGGCCTGACGCCGCGGGATGTTCTGCCGGGTACCCCGCGCAAGGTCTGGTGGCTTTGCGAAAAGGGGCACAGCTGGCAGGCATCGGTAGCATCCAGGGCGCTGAGCGGCGCCGAGTGCCCCTACTGCACAGGCAAGCGGGTCCTCCAGGGAGAGAATGACCTGGCCAGCGTATTTCCGGCGCTGGCGGCGCAGTGGCACCCCCAAAAGAACGGGGCGCTGACGCCGGAGATGGTCACGCCCAATTCCAACCGCAAAGTCTGGTGGGTCTGCCCATTGGGGCACGCGTATCAGGCCTGGATCACAGGCAGAACCAGACAGGGTAGCGGCTGCCCTGTCTGTACCGGGAAAAAGGTATTGCCCGGTTTCAATGATTTGGCAAGCCGCGTACCGGAGATCGCCGCCCAGTGGCACCCCGTCCTCAACGGGGCGCTGACGCCGGAGATGGTGACAACGGGCTCCCACCGCAAGGTCTGGTGGATTTGCCCCGAGGGCCATGTCTGGAAAGCGGTGGTCCATTCCCGGGCCGGCGCGCAAAGGTGCGGCTGCCCCGTCTGCGCTGGGGTTGCGCCGCGGCGCCGGAAAGCCAGGGAGTTCGCACCCCTGGTGGAAGTACGTTGAATGCCTGTGCGCAGCAGGCGAATTTCTAGTCGCGTTCTGCCCCCGACTTCCGCGGGGATGGAATAGAAGAAAAAACTTAAGGAGGAACACAACACAATGAAAAAGAAGTTGTTGGCATTATTGCTGACACTCTGCCTGGTTCTCGGTTTGTTCCCGATTGGCGTCTCGGCTATCGAGACACCTAACGGTGAATACGAGGGCAGCTTACAGCATGTTGAGTACCATGTAACGCAGCAGGCATTGGCCGACATCTTAAAAGAGTACGAGGCTGACCTTGACGATTTCGAAAAAGTTTGCCTTAATTATACTCTTGATGGAAAAGAAACGACAAGGAAGCTGATTTGGAATCCGATTCCAAAATGCTATTGGCGATCTTTTCCCAAAAAAGTAAGCCCACAAAATATTATTTCATTAACTATCGAGCTTGACGATGATGTAATTACAATTGACAACAATCATCTTTCCGCAGCCCTTTATACAGATGCTGCAACTGCAACTCCGTTTTATGAGTTAACCTATTATAAGCCCCAGTACACCCTGACATATAACGCCAATGGCGGCAAGGTTAATCCTGAAACGGTGCAGGTGACGGAAGGTGATACTGTTGCATTAAACGTCACCCCTACCTACGAGGGTAATCTTTTTGTCGGATGGACTAAGGACACAACAGTTGTAGATCGAATCTTTGATAGGACCGCAACTGGTGTCCCTAAACCGATCTCTGAGATTGAGAACGTGACAGCTCCCCAGATCGTCTATGCCATCTGGGCTACGGACGAAAACGGCAACGAAACGCCTGATTACCAGGAGACCAAGTACACCGTCACTTACACCGACGGAGTAGAAAGCGAGAAGATCTTTGAGGATCAGGTTACGTGTGACCTACTGAAGGGAGAGCAGACCCCTGCTTTCGAGGAAGAGGAAGCTCTCACCCGCGATGGCTACGTCTTTGGTGGCTGGGATCCCGAGGTCGCGGAGACCGTAACTGACGATGTTACTTATAAAGCCCTGTGGGATGTAGATTCCAACGGGGATGGCATCGCCGACAAGGATCAGGTTTTCATCAAGTATGAAGCTGGCGAGAACGGAATGTTGACCGGTGACGAAACGACTCACTCTCAGGTTTTCGTGGCTACTGAAGATGGAAAATACGAACTGATATTCCCCGGCCTTGAGGTGAACACCGGCTACACATTTGACCGCTGGTCTCTTCCGGAAGGATTGTCTATGACAGACAATCTGGAACTGACGGGAGCCAAGGCTGGTGAGACTTATACCCTGACGGCTCTGTTTAAGAAGGATGATACTCAGACTAAGGAGTTGTCCTGCACCATCAACTACTATGTTGATGGTAAATTGAAAGAAACTGCAACTAAGACAGAGACTGTGTGGGTTGGCGATCCGGATAAGCTGACTGTAACCGATGAGGTTATCAAGGACTTCGAGGGGTGCATTTTCAATTTTGCGTCTCCCCGGCTCCCTGCTGACGTACCTAATAACGGCCTGATCGAGGTCTACTACAACAGCGATTCCAACAAAGATGGGATTGCTGACATGAATCAAATCCATGTCACTTTTGTAATCGATGAAGGAATGGGCACATGCGCTGGTGATACGGACTGGTGGTGGACGTGTAAAGATACGAGTGCAGAAACCTTCCCGCTGAACACTCCCGTTGTCACCGCCAAGGAAGGCTTCGAGTTCATCGGTTGGGCATGCAACGATGGTGCTGCTGTTACAGAAGATAACGGTACTTATTATTTGACACAATACACCCTTGGTCGTGCCTACACTCTGACCGCGCGGTTTGAAAAGACCGAGCCCGCCGAAGTTGCCATGAAGATCCGTTTCATGGACGGCGAGACCTTCGTTTCCGGCGGCGACTACTTCCTGCCTGAAGGCGTGCAGAACTACTCCATCCTGGAGGAGTATGTGCCCGAAGGGTACAAGATGAGCGTCAGCGGTGACTTCACCGTTGCTGCGGGCACCAGCCTGGACGTTCCCGTTGAGAAGCTGGTGAAGGACGTCATCATGAACATCCGGTTCATGGACGGCGACGAGTTCGTTGCTGGCGGCGACTACTTCCTGCCTGAAGGCGTGCAGAACTACTCCATCCTGGAGGAGTATGTGCCCGAAGGGTACAAGATGAGCGTCAGCGGTGACTTTATGGTTGCTGCGGGCACCAGCCTGGACGTTCCCGTTGAGAAGCTGGTGGAGAACGCCATCGTCAACATCCGCTTTATGGACGGCGACGAGTTCATTGCTGGCGGCGACTTCTTCTTTGAGAAGGATGCCAGCGTGAAATTTGGCGATCTGGCGCTGCCCGAGGGTTATGAGCTGGATTCTGAGAAGAACAATGCCGAGTCTGGCTTTGTGGCTCGTGATGGCGCTCAGATCATTGTCCATGTGAAGAAGATCAGCACCACCGGTATCATGAACATCCGCTTCATGGATGGCGAGACCTTTGTGGCCGGCGGCGACTACTTCCTGCCCCTGGGTGTCCAGAATTATTCCGTTCTGACCAAGTATGTTCCCGAAGGCTATCGGATGTGCGTTGCTGGTGACTTCATGGTGACCGACGGCGGCAAGCTGGACGTGCCCGTGGAGAAAATCCCCACCACCGGTATCATGAACATCCGTTTCATGGACGGTGACGAATTTGTGGCCGGCGGCGACTACTTCCTGCCCCTGGGTGTCCAGAATTATTCCGTTCTGACCAAGTACGTTCCCGAAGGTTATCGGATGTGCGTTGCTGGTGACTTCATGGTGACCGACGGCGGCAAGCTCGATGTCCCTGTGGAGAAAATCCCCACCACCGGTATCATGAATATCCGCTTCGTGGAGGAGAGCACCGACAAGTTTATTGCCGGCGGCGACTACATGCTGCCTCTGGGCGTCCAGAATTATTCCATTCTGGCCCAGTACGTTCCCGAGGGCTATCGGATGTGCGTTGCTGGTGACTTCATGGTGACCGACGGCGGCAAGCTGAATGTGCCTGTTGAAAAGATCGAGGAAGAGACCTACACTGTCACCCTGGTGGGTGAGGGCAAAAAAGCCTACGGCGAAGGCACCTATGAGGCTGGAGAGACTGTCACCATCTATGCCGGTACGAAGACGGGTTACTCCTTTGACCGCTGGGTGACCCGCGATGTGACGCTCCGCGATGCGGATGAGCGTCAGGTCAGCTTCGTCATGCCGGAGCATGATGTTACCGTCAAGGCGACCTGGGATTACGACGATCACGGTTCTTCTTCCAGCAAGACCTATCCGATCTACATTGAGGAGACCCGCGACGGAGAGGTGGAGAGCAGCCATAAGCGCGCTGCCGCCGGAACGACCATCACGCTGACTGTCGAACCCGAGGACGGCAGCGAATTGGTCAAGCTCACGGTTGTGGATGAAGACGGCGATAAGATCAACGTTCGGTACCACGCCAAGACCGGTGACTACACCTTTACAATGCCGGCTTCCGAAGTGACGGTCAAAGCTGTCTTTGACAGCGACCTGCCCTTCAAGGACGTGTCTGTGGACAGCTGGTATTACGACGCTGTTTCCTATGTCTACAGAAACGGTCTGATGAACGGCATCAGCGCTACGCGCTTTGCCCCCAACGCAAAGCTCAACCGTGCCATGATTGCCCAGGTCCTCTACAACCTGGAGGGCGAGACCCGGAGCTATCCCACTGTCTTCTCCGATGTGGCGGACAGTGCCTGGTATGCCGATGCAGTCAACTGGGCTGCCGACAAGGGTATCGTCGAGGGCTATGGCAACGGCAAGTTTGGCCCTGAAGACAACATCACCCGTGAGCAGATGGCGGCGATCCTCTATCGCTACGCCGACTACAAGGGCTATGATGTGCGTGCCTCCGCGCGGCTGAGCGGCTTTGCCGACGAGGACCAGGTCTCTGACTGGGCCGAGGAAGCCATGAGCTGGGCTGTGGCCGAGGATCTGATGGATGGCAAGGGCAACAACCGGCTGGATCCCACCGGCACCGCGACGCGTGCAGAAGTAGCTACAATTCTGATGCGTTTTTGTGAGACCATTGTAGAAGCGTAATTTTAACCCCAGCTGGGAGGATGAACATGGAATTGACTCGCCAGTATAATCTGGAGGGAACGGTTTTGGAAATTCCGCTCCGCTATGACAGCCTTTCCCATATGTATCTGGAGGTCTATCCCGATTTCATCCAGAACCCGGTTTACACGCCGGCGGGCCAGCCCATTCTCTTCACTGGAGAGGATGCCTGTGCCTTGGCCAGGAGTGCAGATGGAGAACCGTGCCTCGACTGCGGCTCCTGCCGGTATTACCGCCAGGCTGCGGAAACGCTGATCGGCGTCTGCGGCCATGAGCAAAAGCGGAAAATCCGGCCAGAATAGCCCGATGCTGAGGGACGCAAAGAATTACGCCGCTGCATAAAAAGTAAAGGCGCCCGCTGCGAATTTTCGTAGCGGGCGTTTTTTGTGCAACATCAGCTCTCCAGCTGCCGGCCCAGAAAGCCGGCCACGGTTTGCACCAGCTTTTGCTCCAGATCGGTGAGGGGCGGATCGTTTTCCTCCGCCAGGATCATCATGCAGCCCATGAGGTCGCCCTCTGAGAGAATGGGCGCGGCCACGGCCAGCGTGTAGCGCTCCGAGTGGTCGCTGACCGGCAGGCGCCGCTCGCCCTCCTGGTAGCGGTAGGGGCGGCGCTGCTCCATCAGCTGCTGCAGCTCCGGGGAGTTGCGCTTGTCCATCAGGTCCCGTCTGGCTGCGCCGGCCACGGCGATAACGCTGTCCCGGTCAGACACCGCTGCCATCCGCCCGGTGTTCTTGAACACCGCTTCACAGATCTGCGCTGCCTGCTGGGAGAGATCCCCCATGGGGGAATACTTCTTGAAAATGACTTCGCCGTCCCGCTCTGTATAAATCTCCAGCGGGTCGCCCTCGCGGATGCGGAGGGTGCGGCGGATTTCCTTGGGAATGACGACACGGCCCAGGTCGTCGATACGGCGTACAATACCGGTTGCTTTCATCGTATCCTCTCCTGCTTCTTAATCTCGTTCCTGGCAGAGCGAAAAGACGCCGCTTTCTGACAGGAATGTCTCTTTGCTCCATTATCATCTGCCGATTTCCGGGGAGATATTCCAAATTGCAGCGAGGTTATTTTTGGAAGCGGCAGACGCAGGAAAAGGATTTGCTTTTTCCCGGGTAGGGACAGAATACGATGGGTTTACAGGCGGCAGGACAGCCGAGAACTTGTCTGTAGTGTGGTTGAGGTCAAGGCCTCCACAAAAGTGCGCTGCTGCGTCCCCTGTGACGCCAAGATGCCCGATTTGCCTTGGGCATGAGGTGCTGCGGCTTATGCGGCCATACGGTATATCACAAGGCCCCGGTTCCCAAGCGTGAGAACCGGGGCCATTTTGGATATTACAGGTGCCAGATGTCGCGGTTGTACTCCGCGATGGTGCGGTCCGAGGAGAAGTAGCCGGACTGGGCAATGTTGACGAGCATTTTCTTGCTCCAGGCCGTCCGATCCTCGTAGTCGTTGAGGCAGCGCTCCTTGGTGTCGATATAATCCCGCAGGTCCAGCAGGGCCATGAAGTAGTCCTTGGCGATGAAGTCCTTGTAGAGCCGGGCCAGGCACTGGGGATCGCCCAGGGCCAGCAGCTCCGGGGAGAGCAGGAAGTCCACCAGGTAGCCGATGTCGCCCCGCTGCCAGTAGTCGCTGCTGCGGTAGGCGTTGCGCTGGTAGAGGTCGATGACCTCCTGGGAGGAGCGGCCGAAGAGATAGATGTTGTCCCGGCCCACCAGCTCCGCGATCTCCACGTTGGCGCCGTCCAGGGTGCCCAGGGTGACGGCGCCGTTGGCCATCAGCTTCATGTTGCCGGTGCCGCTGGCCTCCTTGGAGGCCAGAGAGATCTGCTCGGAGATGTCGCAGGCGGGCACCAGCATCTCCGCCGCGGAGACGTTGTAGTTCTCCACCATGACGATGGACAGCCACGGCGAGACCTGGGGATCGGAGGCCACCAGCTTTTGCAGGCACAGCAGCAGGTGGATGGTGTCCTTGGCCAGGGTGTAGGCCGGGGCGGCCTTGGCGCCCCAGATCATCACCAGGGGCCGCTGGGGCAGGTGGCCGGCCTTGATCTCCAGGTATTTGTAGATGGCGTACAGGGCGTTCATCTGCTGGCGCTTGTACTGGTGCAGCCGCTTGATCTGGATGTCGTAGACGGCATCCTCTGCCAGAGAGAGGCCCTGCTTTTCCCGCAGCCACTGGGCCAGCGCCGCCTTGCGGTCCGCCTTGACCTCCGTGAGCCGCGCCAGGAAGGCGGCGTCCTCCGTCAGCGGGGCGAGGTTTTGCAGCTGTTGGGCGTCGGTCTTCCAGGCCGGGCCGATGGCCTCGGTGATGAGGTCGCTGAGGGGGCGGTTGCAGCCCATCAGCCAGCGGCGCAGCGTGATGCCGTTGGTCTTGTTGTTGAACTTTTCGGGGTAGAGACGGTAGAAGCTGTTTAGCTCCGTATTTTTGAGAATCTCCGTGTGGAGCGCTGCCACACCGTTGACGTGGCTGGAATAGTGGATGTCCATGTGGGCCATGTGGATGAGGTTGTTGGAATCCCAGATGGCCACGGCGGGATCGGCGCAGTGGCGCTTGGCCCGCTCGTCCAGAGCGCGAATCACCGGCAGCAGCTGGGGCGCTACCTGCTCCAGGTAGTGGACCGGCCACTTTTCCAGGGCCTCGGCCAGAATGGTGTGGTTGGTGTAGGCGCAGGTGCGCTCCACCAGATAGATGGCCCGCTCCAGGTCCACGCCCCGCTCCATCAGCAGGCGGATCAGCTCCGGGATGACCATGGAGGGGTGCGTGTCGTTGATGTGGATGACCACGTGCTGATCCAAGCTCTGGAGCGAGCAGCCCCGCTCCTCCAGCTCCCGCAAAATCAGCTGGGCGCCGGCGGAGACCATGAAGTACTGCTGGTACACCCGCAGCAGCCGGCCGGCTTCGTCGCTGTCATCGGGGTAGAGGAAGGAGGTCAGATGACCGGCGATGTCGGTCTTGTCGAAGCTGATGCCGTCCCGGGGCGCCGGAGCGGGAGCCTCCACGTCGAAGAGGTGCAGGCGGTTGCAGACGCCGTTGCGGTAGCCGGGAATCTCCAGGTCCATCAGCTTGGCCTGCAAGGTGCAGTCCCGGAAGGTGACGGGGAAGGAAATCCCCGTGTCCACCAGCCAGGAGTCGTCCTCGATCCAGGGGTCCGGCAGCTCCACCTGCCGCCCGGACTTCAGGTCCTGGCGGAAGAGGCCGTAGTGGTAGTTGAGGCCCACGCCGTCGCCGGGCAGGCCCAGCGAGGCGATGGAGTCCAGGAAGCAGGCGGCCAGGCGGCCCAGGCCGCCGTTGCCCAGAGAGGGCTCCGGCTCGCAGTCTTCCACCTGGGCCAGGGAGCGGCCATGGGCCTTCAGCAATGCCTCCACTTCTTCCTCCAGCCCCAGGTTGATGAGGTTGGCCCGCAGCAGCCGTCCCACCAGAAATTCAGCGGAGAAATAGTAGAGCTTTTTCTGGCCCTGGGCGGGCTTCAGCTCCTGCTGATACGCCCGCAGGGCCACCAGCAGCGCCTGGCACAGCGCGCCGTTGGAGCAGGTGTCCAGGGTGGTGCCGCGCTGGGCCAGCACGTCGGTCAAGCGTTCCTTTACATTCATGGGGTGACACTCCTTTTTACAGTTCCGCCTCTGCCTCGGCGGGCAGGCGGTCATAGAGTTCCATTTGACGGCGCAGCCGCGCAGCCAGGGCCGGGGAATCAAAGCCCGGCAGAGCGCGCCAGCGCCAGTTGTGACCCACGGTGGAGGGCGTGTTCATCCGCGCCTCGCTGCCCAGGGCCAGCAGGTCCTGCATCTGTGCCACGGTGCGCTCCGCCACACTGGCGTAGAGGGTCCGCAGCATGGCGCCGGGCATTTCGGCGTCTTCCTCGATGCCCAGGTATTCCTTGGCCAGAGCTACATCCGCCGCCGGGGCGGAAGTACACCAGCCCAGGGCCGTGTCGTTGTCATGGGTACCCACATAGGCTACGCAGTTGACGCAGAAATTATGAGGCAGGTATTCCCGCCCGTTGTCGTCCCGGCTGTCAAAGGCAAATTCCAGCACCTTCATGCCGGGGTAGCCGGTGTCCCGGAGCATCTGGCGCACGGCGGGCGTCAGGAAGCCCAGGTCCTCCGCGATGATCTGCCGCTGGCCCAGTGTCTGCTCCAGCTGCCGGAAGAAGGCCAGCCCCGGCCCCTTGCGCCAGCGGCCCCGGCGGGCATCTTTGTCGCCGAAGGGAATGGCGTAGTAGGATTCAAAGCCGCGGAAGTGGTCGATGCGCAGGATGTCATACACGCGGAACTGGGCGGCGATCCGGTCCATCCACCAGCGATAGCCGTCCCGGGCCATCTTCTCCCAGTCGAAGAGCGGGTTGCCCCAGAGCTGGCCGTCGGCGGAGAAGCCGTCGGGCGGGCAGCCGGCCACCTCCGTGGGCTGGAGGTTCTCATCCAGCTGGAATTGGCCGGGGTCGGACCAGACGTCGGCGCTGTCCAGGGCCACATAGATGGGCAGGTCGCCGATGATGGAGATGCCCTCCCGGACGGCGCAGGCCTTCAAGGCGCTCCACTGGCGGAAGAAGAGGCACTGCACGCCCTGGTAAAAGGCGACGTCCTCGGCCAGGGATGCCTGGGCTTCCCGAAGCGCCTGGGGGTCCCGGCGCCGCAGACCCTCAGACCAGGTCCACCAGGGCGCGCCATCGTAGTGGTTTTTCAGGGCCATAAAGAGGGCGTAGTCCGGCAGCCACCGGCGCTCTGCGATGCAGAATTCCGCCAGGGCTTGGGGCTCCTGCTTCTGGAGCTGCGCCACGGCCTGGCGCAGAATCGGGAATCGCTGGCGATAGAGGAGGCTGTAGTCCACCTGGTCCGGCGCGGCACCCCAGGAGAGGTCGGCGTAAGCCTCCCGGGAGAGAAGACCATCCCGGGCCAGGTCGTCCAGGTCAATCAGGTAGGGATTGCCCGCGAAGGAGGAGAAGGACTGATAGGGGGAGTCGCCGTGGGAGGTGGGGTTGATGGGGAGAATCTGCCAGCAGGACTGCCCTGCCGCGCGGAGGAAGGAGAGGAAGCGGCGGGCTTCCTCTCCCATGGTGCCCACGCCCCAGGGAGAGGGCAGAGCGGTAATGGGCATGAGAATACCGGAATTTCGCATGGCGTTTGGAACCTTTCTGAAATGTTATGGTGTGGGAGAGAGGCTTTGGACGCTCTCTCGGGGCAACAGTTGGAAGGGGATCAGCTGGTGCCGCGGCGGCGCGGCATAGTGCAGGCGGCTGAGCAGGGATTCGACGGCCAGCTCGGCCAGTCTGGCGGTGTCCTGCCGGAGGGTGGTCAGCCGGGGGATGCTGAACTGGCCGGAGACGATGCCGTCAAAGCCCACCACGGAGAGATCCGCCGGGACGCCGAGTCCCCGGTCCCGGGCGGCCCGCATGGCGCCCAGGGCGATGACGTCGCCCAGGGCAAAGACGGCGCTCAGATGCGGCGCGCGCTCCAGCAGCCGCTGGGCGGCGGCGTAGCCGTCCTGCATGGAGTAGCGGCAGGGCTCGTGCTGCACGTCCCGGGAGAAGGGAAGGCCGTGGCGCGCCATGGCCGCCTCTACCGCCTGGAGGCGGCGATAGGAAATCTGCTCCTGGGCGAGATTGCCGCCCAGTACGCCGATGGCCCGGTGGCCGGCCGCCGCCAGATAGTCGATGGCGGCCTGGGCCGCGGCGGCGTCGTCGGTGGAGAAGCTGGAGAGGTTGGGCAGGGCCAAGGCGCTGGCATCGTTGGTCAAAAGGACGCTGGGAACGGTAATGGCGGCAAAATCCTGCCGGAAAAATTCCAGGTCTCCGCCCAGGAACAAGAAGCCCTTGGGCCGGCGAATGCGGCACAGCTCCAGGGCGTATTTGACCTCGTTGGCGTCCTCGTCCAGGTAGGCCACGAATACCCCCTCCCCCTGGGCGTGGAGCAGCGCCTGGAGCTTCTCCAGGATGTCGGCAAAGAGTGGGTTCTGGGTGCCCTTCACCAGGACGGCAATGTCTGAGAAGGTCTGCATTTTCAGGTGCTTGGCGTTGGCGTTGGGCTCGAAGCCCAGCTCCTGCACCACGGCGAGAATCTGCGCCCGGGCCTTGTCGCTGACGTCGGGGTGGTTGTTCAGCACCCGGGAGACGGTGCCCAGGCTGTAGCCGGAGATGCGTGCAATGTCTTTGATGGTGGTCATGGGGTCGCTCCCTTCTGCGGGGGTGGCGGTGGAATGCCCGCTGTAAAAGCGGGGCATTTCGTATCATGCCACAAATGCGGGGATTTCATGGGACTGCCGGGGCAAACTAAGGAAACCAATGGACGCCGCCGGTGCCGGCAGGGGTATGCGGCCGCTTGCGTTTACGCTGCCGCGCTGCCTGCGGGGCATTCTGGTACGACCATGATCGACTGGAAACGATACCGGAAACGTTTCCAACAACCTTGCCTTTATTATACAGGCTGCCGCACCGCGAAGCAACTGGAAATTGGGCGGAAGAGAAAAATTTGGATATTCTGTATATTTAGCCCACATTGATTTGTGCAATATCTGAAATTCTACCGGGGCGCGTTGCGCTTCGGCGACCGATGACCGGGGAGCGGGATTGACAAATACCCCATGGAGGTATATCATGGAGAAAACGACAAAGGAGGTCTGGCCATGGATGGAGAAACCTGTTCGTGCCACAAGAAAAAGGAGCGCACCGAGGCGGAGTATAAGAGTTTGATTCACCGCCTCAACCGGATCGAAGGTCAGATTCGCGGCATTCGGGGTATGGTGGAGCGGGATTGCTATTGCCCGGATATTCTGGTGCAGTCTGCCGCCGTGACGGCAGCCATGAATGCCTTCAACAAGGAGCTTTTGGCCAATCATATCCGCACCTGTGTGGCTGATGATATCCGCGCCGGAAATGACGCCGTCATTGACGAGCTGCTTGCGACGCTGCAAAAGCTGATGCGGTGAAATTGGCTATTGACAAATACACCCCCGGGGTATATGATACAGATACCCACACGGGGTATATAGACGCCCCGTGGAAGCTGTATCAAATTGGGAGGTAGCGGCGCGATGAAACAATATGACGTCACGGGTATGAGCTGCGCGGCTTGCAGCGCCCGGGTGGAAAAGGCTGTGTCGCAGGTGCCTGGCGTGACTTCCTGTTCCGTGAGCCTTTTGACCAACTCCATGGGCGTGGAGGGCACTGCCTCGCCGGAGGCCATTGTCAAGGCGGTGGAGGAGGCCGGCTACGGTGCCGCGGAAAAGGGCGCGGCAAAACCTCCCGCCGCCCAGGCGGAGGAGGCGCTCCAGGACCATGAGACACCAGCCCTCAAGCGGCGGCTGCTGTGGTCGGTGGGCTTTCTGGCGGTTTTGATGTATTTCTCCATGGGCCACATGATGTGGGGCTGGCCGGTTCCAGCTTTTTTCGCGGAGAACCACGCGGCCATGGGCCTTTTGCAGCTGCTGTTGGCAGCCATCGTCATGGTTATCAACCAGAAGTTTTTCATCTCCGGCTATAAGAGCCTCTGGCACCGTGCGCCCAATATGGATACGCTGGTGGCCCTGGGCTCCACGGCGGCCTTTGTCTACAGCACCTACGCCCTCTTCGCCATGACCGGCGCCCAGCTCCGGGGCGATCACGAGGCCGTGATGGCCTATATGATGGACTTCTATTTTGAAGCCGCGGCCATGATCCTCACATTGATCACCGTGGGGAAGATGCTGGAGGCCCGCTCCAAGGGCAAGACCACCGACGCCCTCAAAAGCCTGATGAAGCTGGCGCCTAAGACCGCCACAGTACTGCGGGACGGCCAGGAGACGGAGGTCTCCATCGAGCAGGTGCAGCCCGGCGATCTCTTTGTGGTGCGGCCCGGGGAGAACATCCCGGTGGACGGCGTGGTGGTGGAGGGCGGCAGCGCCGTCAACGAGGCGGCCCTGACCGGCGAGAGCATCCCGGTGGACAAGGAGCCGGGCAGCACCGTCTCGGCGGCCACCCTCAACCAGTCGGGCTTTCTGACCTGCCGGGCCACCCGGGTGGGAGAGGACACCACCCTGGCCCAGATCATCCAGATGGTCAGCGACGCCGCCGCCACCAAGGCGCCCATCGCCAAGGTGGCCGACAAGGTCTCAGGCGTCTTCGTCCCGGCGGTCATCGCCATCGCCGCCGTGACCTTTGTGGTCTGGCTGGTGCTGGGCCAGACCGTGGGCTACGCCCTGGCCCGGGGCATTTCGGTGCTGGTCATCAGCTGCCCCTGCGCATTGGGCCTGGCGACGCCGGTGGCCATCATGGTGGGCAACGGCATGGGCGCCAAGCACGGCATCCTCTTCAAAACCGCCGTCTCCCTGGAGGAGACCGGCAAGGTGGAGATTGTGGCCCTGGATAAGACCGGCACCATCACCAGCGGCACGCCCCGGGTGACGGATGTGCTGCCGGCGGAGGGCGTCTCGGAGGCAGCGCTGCTGGAGCTGGCCAGCGCCCTGGAGCGCAAGAGCGAGCATCCCCTGGCCCGGGCCGTGCTGGCCTGGGCGGAGGAACAGGGCGTGGAGGCCCGGGAGGTGACGGATTTCCAGGCGCTGCCGGGCAACGGCCTGACGGGCCGGTGGCAGGGCGAGACCCTTGCCGGCGGCAGCCTGAAATTCATCCGCACCCAGGCGGCGGTGCCGCAGGCGGTGCAGGCCCAGGCGGAGACCCTGGCCGAAGCGGGCAAGACGCCCCTCTTCTTCAGCCGGAACGGGCAGCTTCTGGGCATCATTGCTGTGGCTGACGCCATCAAGGCCGACAGCCCCCAGGCTGTCCGGGAGATGCAGAATATGGGCATCCGCGTGGTGATGCTCACCGGCGACAACGAGCGTACCGCCCGGGCCATCGGCCGCCAGGCCGGCGTGGACGAGGTGGTGGCCGGCGTCCTGCCCGACGGCAAGGAGCAGGTCATCCGGCGGCTGAAGGAGCAGGGCAAGGTGGCCATGGTGGGCGACGGCATCAACGACGCCCCGGCCCTGACCCGGGCCGATATCGGCATCGCCATCGGCGCCGGCGCGGATGTGGCCATCGACGCGGCGGACGTAGTGCTGATGAAGAGCCGGCTCACCGATGTGCCGGCGGCCATCCGCATGAGCCGGGCCACGCTGCGGAACATCCACGAAAACCTCTTCTGGGCGTTCTTCTACAACACCATCGGCATCCCGCTGGCAGCCGGCGTGTTCATCCCCCTGGGGCTGACCCTCAACCCCATGTTCGGCGCGGCGGCCATGAGCCTCAGCAGCTTCTGCGTGGTGTCCAACGCTTTGCGGCTGAACTTTTTCAAGCTGCGCGACGCCAGCAGAGACCATAAACGCAAACCACACGCGAAACAGCATAAGGAGGAAATCAAAACAATGGAAAAGACGCTGAAAATTGAAGGCATGATGTGCCCCCACTGCGAGGCCCGGGTCAAGGGTGCGCTGGAAGCGCTGGAGGGCGTGAGCGCTGCCGTGGTCAGCCACGAGAGCGGCACCGCCGTCGTCACACTGACCGCGCCGGTGGAGGACGCCGCCCTGAAAAAGGCCGTGGAAGACGCCGGCTACCCCGTCACCGACCTGGCATAATCGGTGAACCCCCGCCGAATTGGCGGGGGTTCGTTTTTGGGATGGCGGGGGCCGCTGCCAATCCGTGCGGCGGGGTTTGCCAACGGGTGACCGACGTGATATGATAGAGAAAATCCGGTTAGGAGGCAGCGCGATGTATGAACTCATCCAGGTGACGGAGAACACCTACTATATCGAAAGCCCGGCGAAGATCGGCCTGGTCAGGACCGGCGGCAGCGACGTGGTCCTCATCGACAGCGGCAACGACAAGGACGCCGGACGCAAGGTGCGTCAGCACCTGGATGCCCATGGCTTCCGCCTCAAGGCCATCTACAACACCCACTCCAACGCCGACCACATCGGCGGCAACCAGTATCTCCAGCGGCAGACCGGCTGCGCCGTCTACGCCCCCGGCGTGGAGGCGGCCTTCACCCGGGCTCCGATCCTGGAGCCGGCGTTTCTCTACGGCGGCTATCCGCCCAAGGCGCTGCGGCACAAGTTCCTCCTGGCCCAGCCCAGCGAGGCCCAACCGCTGGACGCCGCCGACTGCCCGCTGGAGGTGATTCCCCTGCCGGGGCACTTCTTCGACATGGTGGGCTACCGCACCGGCGACGGCGTGGTGTTCCTGGCCGACTGCCTCTCCAGCCGGGAGACGCTGGAGAAATACCGCATCAGCTTCCTCTATGACGTGGCGGCGTATCTGAAGACGCTGGAGCAGGTGAAAACCATGGAGGCCCGGCTCTTCGTCCCGGCCCACGCCGCCGCCACCGAGGATATCGCGCCCCTGGCCCAGCGGAACATTGACCAGGTGGCAGAGATCGCGGACCGGCTGGTGGAGCTGGCCCGGGAGCCCAAGACCTTTGAAGCGCTGCTCCGGCAGCTGTTCACCGAATACGGCCTGGGGATGAACTTTGAGCAGTACGTGCTGGTGGGCAGTACGGTCCGGTCTTACCTGGCGTGGCTCCTGGACCAGGGCCGCCTGGAGGCAGTCTTTGAGGACAACCGCCTTCTGTGGCGGCGGGTATAATGGCATCGTGTTTGGCGCGAAAAAGCCCCGGCTGTCTCACGACAGTCGGGGCTTTTTAGAGCGTGCGCGGGCTTGCCGGTTCAGCCGGTCAGGCTGTCATTGGCCGATGGTGATTTCCACCGACGGCTTGCCGGTCAGCGCCAGCGTCCGGTCGTCCGGCTGGCCAAAGCCCACGTACAGGGCGGCGCCGGTGCCGTCGAATACCCGCGCGCCGGTGTCGTCCACCGTGGAGAAGGCGGCGGCATCCACGGGTACGGAGACGGTTATCTGCGCACCGGGGGCCAGGGTGACGCGCTGGAAGGCTGCCAGCTTGGGATGGGGCACTTCGTTTTCGCTGCCCAGCACCCGCACATAGACCTGCAGGACTTCTTCTGCGGGGCGCTGGCTGCGGTTTTTCAGCTGCACCGTCAGGGTGGTTCCGTGCTGCGTCAGCGCCTGGTAGGAGGCGGCGTCGGCCTGGGCCGCCGTCACCTGCGCGTCGCCGTAGTTGAGGCCGTAGCCGAAGGGATAGAGCGGCTGCGCCTTAAGGAAGCGGTAGGTCCGGCCCGCCATATGATAATCCGTGAAGTCGGGCAGGTCCGCCACGCTGCGGTAGAGGGTAATGGGCAGCTTGCCAGAGGGCGCCGCGGCGCCGAAGAGGATCTCTGCGATGGCCTTGCCGCCCCGGGCGCCGGGATAGAAGGTCTGGAGAATGGCGGCGGCGGACTCGCTGGCCAGGTTGAGGTCCATGGCGCTGCCGGCCATCATGCACAGCACGAAGGGCACGCCGGTCTCCACCACGGTTTGCAGCAGCTGCTGCTGGCTCTCGGGCAGGGCGAGGTCGCGCTTGTCGCCGGAGGCATAGGCGTTGCCGGTGTCGCCCTCTTCGCCTTCCAGGGATTCGTCCAGGCCCAGGCAGAGGATCACCAGATCGGAATGGCGCGCCACGGCCTTGGCCTCGGAAAGCCGGTCGCCGGGCTGGGCCAGCGGCTCCTCCCGGTCCTTGAAGAGATGGCAGCCCTGGGAGTAGAGGACGCGAACGTCGTCGCCCACGTAGTCCTGGATTCCCTCCAGCACGGTGATGTACCGCGAGGCGGTGCCGTGATAGTTGCCCACCAGGGCGGCACGGCTGTTGGCGTTGGGGCCGATGACGCCGATGGTCTTCAGCTGGGCCTTGTTCAGAGGCAGGATGCCGTTGTTTTTCAGCAGCACCACGCTCTCCCGGGCAGCCCGCTCGGAGAGCGCCAGATGGGCCTGGCACTCCACCACCTCATAGGGGATCTGGTCGTACTCCGTCTCCTCGAACATCCCCAGCAGGAAGCGGGTGGTGAAGAGCCGGATCGCGGAGCGCTTGATCTGCTCCAGAGGCAGCATGCCGGCGCGGTATGCGTCCAGAATCCGCTGGTAGGTGCAGCCGCAGTTCAGATCGCAGCCCTTGGAGAGCGCCAGCGTGACGCTTTCTTCGGGAGAAGCGGTCACTTTGTGATTTTCGTGGAAATCCCGGACGGCCCAGCAGTCGGAGACGTAGTAGCCCTGGAAGCCCCATTTGCCCCGCAGCACTTCGTCCATCAGGTAGCTGTGGGCGCAGCAGGGCTCGCCGTTGGTGCGGTTATAAGCGCCCATTACGGCCTCCACCTGCCCCTCCTTGACGCAGGCCTCAAAGGCGGGGAGGTACGTCTCCCACAGCTCCTTTTGGCTGACCACGGCGTCAAAGTGATGCCGCAGCGCTTCAGGACCGGAGTGGACGGCGTAGTGCTTGGCGCAGGCAGCCGTTTTCATATGTTCCCCGTCTCCCTGGAGGCCCCGGATGAACCGGACGCCCAGACGGCTGATGAGATAGGGGTCTTCGCCATAGGTCTCGTGGCCGCGGCCCCAGCGGGGGTCCCGGAACAGATTGACGTTGGGGGACCAGAGGGTGATGCCCTTGTAGATATCCCGATCTCCGTCCTGCACGGCCTGGTTATACTTGGCACGGGCCTCTGTGGCGATGGCATCGGCGACCTCGCCCAGAAGCGCCTCGTCAAAGGTGGCGCCCAGGCCGATGGCCTGGGGGAAGACGGTGGCGGTTCCGCAGCGGGCCACACCGTGGAGACCTTCGTTCCACCAGTTGTAGGCGGGGATACCCAGACGCTCCACGGCGGGGGCGTCGAAGCGGAGCTGAGAGGCCATCTCCTCTACGGTCATTTGTTCCACCAGGGCGGTGGCTTTCTGGATGGCTGTTTCACGATTCATGGAATATTCCTCCCGAACAATTGGGGTTTGGATACTTGACCTGTCGAGAACTTGCTACTAAAATAAAATGGTAAGAGATTCCCTGGAAAGGAGGCGCGCTATGGACAGGGAAACCCAAAAGAGACCGACTCCGATGCGCTACCAGCAGCCGGGCCGGTATTTTGAAGACTGGGTCTTGCACGACACCCAGGAGGATGTGGACTACGTACCGCAGACGCATCTTCGAATCTGGTATAACAACGAGCGGGGCGTTTACAGCACCCACCATCACAGCGCCATGGAGATCATGGTCTGCATGGAAAACCAAAGTGTGGTCATTGCCAATGGAGAAACTTACCGGCTCAATGTGGGCGATATTTTGATTATCCCACCCCATATGCTGCACAAGCTGATTTTTGAAGACTTTGGCGTCCGGTTTATTTACTTGATTGATGTGGAAATCTTAAAGTGTTACCAGGACTTCAAAGTGATCGATCCGGTGTTTATGCAGCCGTTTCACTGCACAGCGGCCACGCATCCCCAAATCTATCAGGACTTATACGATGCGCTGATACAAATGACAGACATTTACTTTGAAAACAACGCCTTTTGGGAGATGCGGATATACGCCATCATTCTCAGCGCCATCTCTTTGATTGGACGGTACCACTTCACAAGAAATGCCCAGAACGATTCAGCGGCATCCGAGGCCAAGCAATGGGAATACTATGGGAAATTCTCCAGTTTGCTCAACTATATCGACGCCAACTACAGCCAAGATCTCACCTTGGAGCAGGCGGCGCAGTACATCGGATTTTCCAAGTATCACTTTGCGCGGCTCTTTAAAACGTACACCAACACGACGTTTTATAACTATCTCTGTCACAAACGGATGCAGGTGGCCCAATCGCTGCTTTCCACCGATACCCCCATCACCAACATCGCCATTCAAACCGGCTTTAACAATTTGACGTCCTTCTGCCGGTGCTTCCGCAAATTCACCAATTGTTCGCCAACAGAATATCGCATGCGGCTTTCCGAGGTGAACTAGCCGGAACGGACGCGCCTCGGCAAAGGGTCAATGGACCCAGCGGGCGAGCGATGTGTGCAGGGGGCGGCGGCCCCCTGCACATCTTTTGTTATGCGGCCATGACTGCGCCGCGGCAGGAAAGGCGAGCTCCGCTGGGCTTTAGCCCTTGACGCCGCCCAGGGCAACGCCGGCAATGATGTACTTGGACAAAATCAAATACACCACGATCAGCGGCAGCACCGTGAGGGTCAGGCCCAGGTAGACAGAGCCGTACTCCGTCTTGTAGTGGTCGCCCCGGAGCAGGCTGACCATGATGGGCATGGTATACTTGTCGGAATCGGTCAGCAAGACCATGGGCGTGAACAAGTTGTTCCAGCTGGAGACCAGGCTGAAAATGGCCTGGGTGGCAATGGCCGGCTTCATGATGGGCAGGACGATCCGGTTGAAGATGCGCCACTCCTTGGCGCCATCGATCCGGGCCGATTCCACCATGGAAAGCTCCAGCGTGGGCTTGAGATACTGCCGCATAAAGAACACCATGGTGGGGGAGGCGATGGCCGGCAAAATCAGCATGGAGAGATTGTTGGTCAGGCCCACCTTATAGACCATCTGATAGAAACCGATCATGGTGATCTGGGCCGGGATCATCATCACGGCCAGAATGAAGTTGAAGAAGGGCCGCTTGAGCCGCCACTCGTAGGCCACCTGGGCATAGGCCGTCAGAGAAGAGAAGTAAATGGCCAGAGCAGTGGCGCCCACCGAGACGATCAGCGAGTTCATGAAGCCCCGGAACGGGTTGAAGCTCTTGCCCAGCAGCAGCTTCAGGTTGTCGAAAAAGTGGGTGGAGGGCAGCAGCGACACCGCGTGCTGCTGGATTTCCACCGTGGAGCGGGTGGCGTTCACCAGCATGATCCAGAAGGGCATCACGCTCAGCAATGCCAGGAAGATGCACACCACGTAGATCACAATTTTCAGCGGTACACTTTGTTTGTTCTGAATCATGGTTAGACCCCTCCCACGGCGTGTTCGGCGCGCTTTTCGCTCCGGCGCTGGCGTCTGGCGGCTTTGCGCGCCTCGGCCTCGTCCTTGTCGCGCATCAGGAAGAAGGTGAAGGCCGACAGAATCGCGATAAGCACAAACATGATCATGCTGGCCGCCGCGGCGCGGTTATAGAGGTAGCTGCCGCTGAAGGCCTGGTTGTAGATGAAGAGGCTGGTGGTGAGCGTGGCGTTGTCGGGGCCGCCGTTTTGCAGCAGCTTGGGAATATCGAACATATTCAGGCCGCCGATCAGGCTCGTCACCAGGGTGAAGGTCAAAATAGTCTTGATGTTGGGCAGGGTGATGCGGAAGAAGGTCTGCGCCCGGGTGGCGCCGTCCACCTCCGCGGCTTCGTAGATATCGGGGCTGATGCCCAGGATGCCGGAAATCAGCGTAATCATCGTGGAGCCGTACCACATCCAGGTCTGGATGAAGATCACCACGCCCCGGGTGACGGATTTGTTCAGCAGCAGATTGAGCGGCTCGTCAATGATGCCCAGCTGCATCAGAATGTCGTTGACAGGGCCCAAGGGATACCCGAAGAGGGCATTGAACAAAATGGCGATGGTGGCCGCGGTGATGACGTTGGGCATATAGATCAGGACTTTGAACAGGCCCTGGCCGCGCACCTTGCTTCTGCGGTCGGTAAACCAGGCCGCCAGCAGCAGCGCCAGCAAAATCTGCGGGATGAAGTTGCAGACCCAGATCACGATCGTATTGCGCAGCGCGGTGAGGAACGAGGGATTGGTGAGGACTGCCTTGAAGTTTTTGAACGGGTCATCTGTCAGGAAGTGGAACGAAGTCGTACCGATGCCCTTGAGGTCCGTAAAGCCGATGAGCGCCGTATAAATGGTAGGATACAAAGAGAAAATCAAAAACGCGACAACGAAGGGAATGCTGAAGATGTAGCCGTACTTTGCGTATCTGTTGTATCCCAGTTTTCTCTGCTTCATAGTTCTTTTCTCCACCTTTATACCGGTATTCTGTCGGGGAAGCGAGGCGGACCGCCGCCTCGCTTCCCCGCATTGCTCGGAAAACTGGTTCGATTACTCGACGACGACATCCAGGTTGTCGGCGACCTGCTGCCGGAAGTCGGCGATGGCCTGATCGCGGGACTTGTTGCCGGCGGTGTACTCCCGCACCTGGTTGCGCCAGAAGGTATTGATGGACTCGTCATACTGGGTGAGGTTGGTGCCCTTGGCGTTTTCGTTGGCGGCGATGAACACATCGAACATATTCTGACCGCCCAGGAACTCCACGGTGCCGTCGGACTTGGCCATCACGGTGCTGCTGGCCACCACGTCCTTGGTGCCGCCGTCACCGTACAGGGTGCCGTTGGCCCAGCGGTACTGCAGGCCCTCTTCGCTGGTGTCCAGCGTGACCCACTCGATGATTTCCTTCACAGCGGCCTGCTTCTCAGCGTCGCCGTTCTTGCCGGCCAGGAGCCAGGTGCCGCCCCAGAAGAAGCCGATGGGGGATTGGCACACAGCCCAGTCACCGTAAGTACCCTCGCCGACCTTGGAGCCGCCGCAGTTGGGGGCCATGGTGTAGTTGATGAGCCAGGCGGGGCCGAAGAAACCGAAGACTTCCTTGTCGCCCACGCCCTTCATATCGGCGTACCAGGCGTCGGTCCAGTCCTGGGTGTCATTGTGGTAGCCGTTGGCCTTGAGTTCCATGGAGAGGTCCAGGAATTCCTCGCGCTTGGGGTCAATGTTCAGCTTGCCGTCGACGACCCAGCCGCTGTCGGAGCTGTTTTCCACGGCGTGCCAGATGTCGCCGTCACCGGAGACGATGGCGTAGCCCTTCTGAGACAGGGCATCGGCAGCTTCATAGAACTTCTCCCAGCCGGGGCCGATCAGAGAGGCGATTTCGGTGGGATCATCGGTGCCGAAGACGTCCTTGGCGATGGAACGGCGGTAGATGAAGGCGCCGCCGGTGGCCTGGAAGCCGAGACCCACCAGCTTGCCGTCGGTGTTGGTGCCGATGTCCACGGTGTACTGGGCGATGCCGGCCTCTTCCAGCTTGGCATCCACGTCGATGCCCAGGTCTTCATAGGGCAGGGCGTACTGGCTGGCGTCGCCCTGGGTGTACTTCAGCACAAAGGCGGCTTCGGCGCAGTAGATATCCGGGGCATCAGCGCCGCCGGCGGCCAGAGCCTGGTCCAGCGCGGGCTGATAGGCGCCGTCGGTGGTGGCGATGATGGTGGTTTTTACATCATAACCAAAGTCGGGATGCTCTTCCAGGAACTTTTCCACCATAGTGGGGACCTCGTCCGTAAAAGCCCAGAGGTTGATGGTCTTGGAGCTGCTGCTGGAGCTGCTTCCGCTGTCCGAGGAGCTGCAGCCTGCGGCCAATGTCACCAGTGCGGCGATGGAAAGCAACAGAGCAAGGATCTTGTTCTTCATGTTTTTCCTCCTTCTTATGGCACAACAAATTCGGTAATTTTCTCTTCCACCACAGGGCCCTGTGTGTTTCGGTAATTTCATAATAACACTTTTTCTATTTTTATCTTTACAAATATTGCGCATTGCGCTTCATTTATTGCGGGGCGTGCAAAAACCGCTGACATTCCGCGCCCCGTCTGATATACTCTATTTCGACAAGTAGTGGTGATAATAGACAAAGAGATTGTGCAAAATTAACAGAAAGGAATTTGGCCCATGAAGTCGCTATTTTCGCAGGACCACCCGTTGATCCGGTTTTTGACACTTTTGTGCAATTTGATGCTGGTAAATTTGTGCTTTTTGTTGAGTTGTATACCAATATTCACCATAGGAGCCGCAATATCTGCTGCATACGCAGCAATTTTTGCAATTTTCCGGGAGAAGGACCCCTCTGTCGTGGCGGTCTATCTGCGGGCGCTGCGAAAGAATTTGAAATCGGCCACGCTGCTCTGGCTGCCGCTGCTGGCGCTGCTGGCGTTTTTTGCGGCGGACCTCTATGTCATCTATGTGGTGATCGATCCGCAGTACCGGCTTTTGCAGATCCCGGTGTGGATATTCGTATTCTGCCTGCTGTCGGTGATGATCTATGCGTTTCCGCTGCTGGCCCGCTATGATACCACCGGAAAGCAGCTGATCCAAAACGCGCTGCTGCTCAGCCTGGCCAACGTGCCCACGACGATTTTCGTAGTGGTGCTGCATGGCGTGGTGTTCTGGGTGGCGGGGACGTCGCTGCTGAATTTGGCCGTTGTGGTGACGCTGGGCGTCTTTTTCGGCTGCGCGGCGCTGCTGGCGATCTGTGGCTTCTTCCTGCTGCGCGTGTTTGAACGGACGGAAGCGGCCCAAAAGCAGGATTAAAGGGCCTGCCGCAATCGGATGATAGAGGTAGATAAAAGGGCCCGTCGCAGAATAGGAAAATTCTGCGACGGGTTTTCTTCTGCCTGGGACGGCTAAAATAACGGAAATTACAGAAAAATCTGCGCATATATGTCTAAAATGGACGCACCAAACCAGACCCAGGC
>DVHE01000008.1 GCA_018712245.1 Candidatus Avoscillospira avicola
GGCCTGCGGGACAAGATCAAGCTCAAGGCCGGCATCTTCGGCGCCGAGGCCTGGAGCGAGGAGATGCGCCAGGACATCCAGAACAAGCTGGGCATCAAGGCCTACGACATCTACGGTCTCACCGAGACCTCCGGCCCCGGCGTTGCCTTCGAGTGCAGCGCCCAGACCGGCATGCACATCAACGAGGACCACTTCATCGCCGAGATCATCGACCCCAACACCGGCGAGGTCCTGCCCGAGGGCTCCAAGGGCGAGCTGGTGTTCACCTCCATCACCAAGGAGGCCTTCCCGCTGCTGCGGTACCGCACCCGCGATATCTGCGTCCTGACCCGGGAGAAATGCTCCTGCGGCCGCACCCATGTGAAGATGAGCAAGCCCATGGGCCGCAGCGACGATATGCTCATCGTCAAGGGCGTCAACGTCTTCCCGTCCCAGATCGAAACCGTGCTGCTGGAGCAGGGCTATCCGGCCAACTACCAGATCATCGTCGACCGCGTCAACAACTCCGACACCCTGGAGGTCATGGTGGAGATGACGCCCGAGAACTTCTCCGACAGCCTGGGCAAGATCACCGAGATGGAGAAGGGCCTGGTGGCCGCCCTCAAGGCCATGCTGGGCATCTACGCCAAGGTCAAGCTGGTGGCGCCCAAGACCATCGCCCGCAGCGAGGGCAAGGCCGTCCGCGTCATCGACAAGCGCAAGATTTGAAAGGAGACGACAACATGACGGTACATCAGATCTCCGTATTCCTGGAAAACCGCGCCGGTCAGCTCTCGGAAATCACCCAGGTGCTGGCTGAGCAGGGCATCGATATGCGGGCCATCTCCATCGCCGAAACCGCCGACTACGGCGTGCTGCGGCTGATCGTGGATCGCCCCCAGGCCACCACCACCCTTCTTCTGGAGCATGGCTTCATCCTCTCGATGACCCCCGTCACCGTGGTGGCCGTGCCGGATCAGCCCGGCGGCCTGGCCCCGGTTTTGCAGCTGATCGCCGAGGCCGATATCGACATCGAGTATATGTACTCCCTCTTCACCCACACCGGCGGCAAGGCCTACATGGTCTTCCGTGTCAGCGATGACGAGGCCTTCACCGCCACCCTCAAGCGCCACGGCATCGAGCCCGTGGGCACCGACGAGCTGGGCATCCAGGCCTGACCGCCCGCCGCGCCGGCGCCATTCCCAGTGCGCCGCGCCGCAAATGACATCCCTCCGCCGCCCCCGGTTCGCCGGGGGCGGCTTTTTATCCACCTCCCGTGCGGAAGGAGCGCATATCCTGCTCCACCTTGGTTCTGTAATAATTTTCCATCGTTAGAGGCGCGTTGTATAGGGCCGTCAGCAGGTAATTGCGCACGTTGCGGATGGGGCTGTCCCCCTTGCCCATGGTCTCCAGGACGTACTCCACGTGCCACCGGTCCAGGTCCAGGAGCCGGCTCTTGACCACCGACGCCGGACGCTTCTCTCCTCCGAAGGTGAAGCTGGTCCTGGCGGTACAGACCGTGTCCACCAGCAGCTCCAGAATCTCCTCCAGCCGTTCCCGGTCCTGGGGTTTTGCCTCCAGCAGATACTCCCACTCAAAGCGCCACTGAAAATAATTTCGAAACCGCGCCCGATAGTCCTCTCCCGTCCAATCCACCACCACCGCGTCCTCGGTGGGGTCAGGGTGATTCTGCTCAGTCTTGTTGTAATCAGTTTCTTTCTCCTCAGTCTGATTCCCGCCGGGTTCTTCTGCCTCCGGACGCCGGGTTTCGCCGCTCTCCGCCGCCGAATTTTCCGGCGTCTCCATGTCGGGATTTCCGCCGTCCGGCGCCGGGATTTCCGCTACGGGCGCAGCGTCGGCGGGTGCTTCCGCGGCGGCGCGCTCCTCCCGCGGCTCCAGCACATAGATTCGGCTGGGCCGCCCCAGACCCTGGCGGTGGCGGCGGATCAGCCCCGCCTCCTCCAGGGCGCGAAAGAGTCCGGTGACTTTGTCCCGCCCGCAGCAAAGCTGCGCCGTGGCACTCTCCACCGTGAAGTAGATGTAGGACCGGCCCGCCTCGTCCTCCCAGCCGTTTTTCACCGACAGCTCCAAGCGGTCCAGCAGCATCCCGTAGAAGAGCTTGGCCCCGTCGGAGAGCCGCCGGTAGCGCGGCTCCGTCAGCAGGGCCTTGGGCAGTTTCAGATACGCGCCGCGCTTCGCCGGCGTCCGCTCACATTGTTCCATGGGCGTTCTCCCTTCCCAGTCAAAAAAATCGCGCCCTCCCGAAAAGTCAGGAGACCGCGTCGACGCGCACGGCCCGCCTCCGTTGTCTCGGGGGCGGGCCGCACTTTTTCTGATTCCATTATACCATATTTTCCGGTGCCATTCACTGCCACTTTACTTTTTTTACGGCCACAAAAGCCAGATCGCCAGGGCCAGCTGGGCCGCAAAAATCAGCGGCACACCCCAGGTGAAGCGCCGGTGGAGCGTCTTGTGGCGAAAGGCGTAGATTCCGGCCCAGACGCCCAGGCTGCCGCCCAGGGCCGCCACGGTGAAGAGCGTGGCCTCGGAGATCCGCCGCCGGTGGCGGCGGGCTTTTTGCTTATCCAGGTGCATAAGGAGGAACCCAGCCGCATTGATTAGTAGCAGAGCGATCCAAATATACTGCATCGTATCATTCCTTTGGAGGTGAGGGTTTGAAAGTTCTTGTGTTGCTGCTCTCCCTGGCGCTGTTGGCCGGGTGCAGCGCCGGAGGCTGGGAGACGGTCTCGGACGACATCCCCGACGAGGCCGCAGCGGTGTGGCAGGAAGAGGCCTTTTCCATTGTGACGTCGCTGCCCCAGGGGGCGGCGCTGGTGGCGGAGGAGGACGGCCTCAAGCGCTACCGGGTGGAGGAGACAGGCCTGGAGCTGGAGGAGCGGGTCTTCCTCTCCCACAGCCTGGAAAGCGCTGTCCGGCAGCTGACCGGCCTTTCGGAGGACCAGGTGACGGTGGTAGAGACCACCCGCTTCAATCTGCCGGAGTACCAGTTCGCCTGGTATGACGCCGACGCGGGCCGCCTGGCCCGGGCCGACCTGGTGATGGACGGCATGACCTGCTACGCCCTGGTCTGCTCCACGCCCGAGGCCGAGGGCGCCGCCCTGGGCCAGGAGGCCAGAGCCGCCTTTGCTGGCTTCGGCCTCTACTATGACGAACAGGCATGATTCGCGCCCTTCCCTTTGGTTGGAAGCTGTGGTATAATAGCCGCACAAAACAACGCCCCAGCCCGGCGCACCGGGGCACCGAAGGAGGAAGACCATGCGCAACACCTATGCGGCGCTCTTTCGCTCTGTGAAGCAGCTGGGTATGTCGGCTTATCGGCGTATATTTTCCAAGCGGTCCCTGGTGGGCCTAACTTCCATGGAGGTCTTCAGCCTCTACATGATCGAGCTGATGGACGATCCCACCATCAAAGACTTCGCAGACTACATCGGCGTATCCCAGCCCAACGCCACCTATAAGATCAACGCCTTGGTGGAAAAGGGCTATGTGGAGAAGACGCCCTCCCGCACAGACCGGCGGGAGTACCACCTCAGCACCACCAAGAAGTGCCGCCGGCTGCTGTTGGACGAAGGAAAGCGTCTGGAGGAGCTGGAAGCCACCTTGCAGCAGCGCTTCTCCCCCCAGCGGCTGGAGGAGGCCAAGGAGGTCTTCGAGGCCGTGCTGGAGCTGCTGGGCCGCGAGTAAGGCCACGAACGAAGCACAGATCCGCCCCTGCGCAGCGCATTGCCCAGGCAGTGCCCCGCGCAGGGGTTTTCTGCTGGTCCGACCGCTGCGGTCAGGTCACGGCACGCGGCAGTTTATTGGTACGCGCTTGCGTTTCCACCGTAGGGGCCGATGCCTTCATCGGCCCGCCAGCCCACGTCCCCCACGCGCCCACGTCAAACGCAACCGGCCCACGATTCCGCCGTAGGGGCGGCCGCCCCTACAACACCTCTCCGTCGCGCTGCGCGCGCCACCTCCCCTCAAGGGGAGGCTTTGGCTGTTGCGCATACCGCGGGCGCGCGTGTGTCGGCGTTCTTTCTCCTGCCTCCGGCGGGGAACTTTTCGCGCGGTAAGGAGTCCCCAAAACGCGCCGGGGGCTGCGGCCCTCGGTCCCACGATGGGCTGCGCGGCGTGCATTCCAAGAAAAGGCATCTCGTAAGCAGCAGCGCTCCACCTGGCCGTCCCGTTCCATACTGCCTGCTCCTTCCCGGCTTCGCGCGGGCCAGTAGAATCGGATGGCCGTTACAGCTACAGTCGTTTCCTCAAAGGCCGCACGAACTGCCCCGGAACTGGGGTTTGATCTTGCACACGGTAGCATTACAACCCCTCAGTCACGGCTTTGCCGTGACAGCTCCCCTTACACAGGGGAGCCTTGGCGAGTGCAAACCGGCGGTTTTACGCACGATTTTCCGATTTTCACCGTAGGGGCGGCTATCAGCCGCCTGCCCAGCCACCTCGCCAGAGTGCCACCGTCGAGCGTACAAGCCCAAGCCTCCCCTAACGCCCGCATGGCTTTAGGGGAGGCTTGGGCCGGTGCGTTCGGCGAAGGCGCTCCGGCGGCGCAGGCGCGGCTGATGTAGGCATCAGCCCCTACAGTGCAGTCGCGGCTTGACGCGGTTGCCGAGGGGGTGGCATTGGTTCCGCCCCGGTGTCGGGGGACGGAAAAGCGTGCGATTTCCGACGGTTTTCCCCGGAAATCGCACGCAAGCCCCATATGTTCTGTCTTTCCGCGTCCGGCGCACCGCCTCACAGTCGGGCCTTGCCGCTGAGGCTGTCCACCCGGATTCGGAACACCGCCACCGACTGGGCCATGGCCTCGGTGAAAACAGCGTCTTCGCCGGTTTGCTGGGCCAGGATGGCCGAGAGCGCCTGGCACTTCTCCGACGGGTCCTCCACCGGAGAAGCGTACCCGGTGCCGGTGAGACTCCGATAGCGGCAGGAGGTCTGGCAGGGCGTCGCCCCGGGCAGCAGCTCCACGCCGCAGGCCATGGAAAAGGCCACCGGGCAGCCCCGGGTCATGGCGGCGACCTTCCGCCCCGCCGGGGCAGAATGGATGTACAGTGTCAGCGCCTCGCCCTCCAGAAGAAAGCCGAAGGACAGCGGCAGGCTGTAGAGCCCCGCCTCGTCCGTCAGCGCCAAGTGCAGCACCCGGCAGTCCCGGAGGATCTCCAGCTGGCGGGAAAAATCGTTTACGGCGCGGTCTTCTCTTCGCATGGCTTCTCCTCTACCGGTGTGACGGTGATCTCGTAGTTATTGCGGCTGCTCATGGACTGCTCGATCTCCACGGAGTAGTCGATGACCAGTCTGCCGCCGGCCTCGCTCAGCTCCGACACCACCCGGTGGGCGTAGATGCCGATGAGCAGGCTGCCGAAGCCCAGCTCGTAGAAGGATTCGTCCTTGACACCCTCCTCAAAGACCATCTTGGACTGGACGGCGCCCTCCCGGGTCAGCACCACCCGCCGGGGATTGAGGATCAGGAAGGTGGTAGTGACGCCCTGGTTGCCGGTCAGCTCCGTCTCCTCGTAGGAGATGGCGAATTTGCCGTTGCGCCCGGTCATGGTGCCCCGGGTCGTCAGCTCAATGGTCTCCGGCGCCTCGCGGCCATAGGCCTGGGTGCCCCGGAGGGTGATGAGTACCGGCTGTTTCATACGGGCCGCTCCATGGCCAGCTCCAGGAGCTGGTCGATCAGCTGGGGATAGGGAATGCCGCTGGCCTCGAAGAGCTTGGGGTACATGGAGATGGACGTGAAGCCGGGAATGGTGTTGATCTCGTTGAAGACCACCTGGCCGTCCCGGGTGACGAAGAAGTCCACCCGGCTCAGGCCGCAGCAGCCCAGGGCCTCGTAGATCTTCACCGCCGTCTCCCGCACCTCTTCGGCCACGGCATCGTCGATGCGGGCCGGGATGTAGAGCCGCGAGGAGTCGGAGACGTACTTGGCCTCGTAGTCATAGAAGTCCGCGCCGGAATCGATCTCGCCGCAGACCGAAGCCATGGGGGTGTCGTTGCCCAGCACGGCGCACTCCACCTCTTGCCCGTCGATAAACTCCTCCACCAGCACCTTCTTATCGTACTGGAAGGCCGTCTCCAGGGCCTGGAGCAGATCGGCGCGGTCGCGGGCCTTGCTGACGCCCACTGACGAGCCGGTACCCGCGGGCTTGACAAAGACCGGGTAGGAGAACCGGGCCTCCACCTGGTGAACCAGCAGATCGGGGTTGTGGGCAAAGGCGGTCTTGGTGGCCAGCACCCACTGGGCCTGGCGCACGCCGGCCTGGTCGGCCACCAGCTTGGTCATGCACTTATCCATGCAGGCGGCGCTGGCGGCGATGTGGGGCCCCACGTAGGGCAGCCCGGCGATCTCCAGCAGGCCCTGGATGGCGCCGTCTTCGCCGCCGGCGCCGTGGAGGACCGGGAAGACCACGTCGATCCGCTCCCGGACGACGCAGTCGTTCTCAAAGCTCAGAAGGCCCTGGCCGTGGACCGGCGAGAGCGTGGCCCGGCGGTTGCCCTCGTAGCTCTGCCAGGTGCCGGCGGGCAGCATGCTGTAGTCCCGGCCCCCGAAGAGAATCCAGTCTCCCTCCTTGGTGATGCCCACGGGGAAGATGTTGTATTTGTCGTGGTCCATGGTGTTGAGGACGGACTCGGCGGAGCGCAGCGAGACCTCATGCTCCGGGGAAATGCCGCCAAACAGCACCAAAACACTCAGCTTTCTCAAATGGAGTTCCTCTTTTCTCAAAGCGTTCGTCTTTATATCATATGATAAAAGTCAGCAGAACACAAGCATATTTTTAACAAAAATTTGAGATTTTAGCAGTGGAAAATCCACAGCCCCGGGTATATAATAAAGTGACCAAGGAGAAATCTCCCGCGACGGGAAAGGAGGCCGTGACCCATGCAGATTGAGCTGAGCAAGAAGGAATTCCGCCGGCTGCTGGATATGGTCTATATCGGCAACTGGATTTTGAATTCCACCCGCGGCAACGAGCGGTTTGAAGATTACGACCAGGTGGAGAGCAAGCTCTTCGCCCTGTGCCGGGACCACGGCATGGGCGTACTGGTGGAAAAGTGGGAGGGGCAGGACGTCCCCAGCCGCGCCTTTGCCGACGGCGGCATCCACGAGGCCATCATGGACTACGAGGACACGGTGTTTTTTGAGATTTTGGCCGAGGAGCTGGCCCGGCGGGACATGGACTACCAGCCCGTCTCCCGGGAAAATTACGACGAGTTGGTCTCCCGGATGGATGACTATATCGCCGAGTTTGAGGCCCACGGCACCGACAACCTGATCCTCACCAACAGCGAGGAATGAAGGCGACGGGGCCGTGCCGGGACAGCGCTCCGGTCTGGATGGGGGTGGATTCGCCCCTGGGGCGTCTGGCCCTCCGGGCGGAGGGCGGCTGCCTCACCGGGCTCTATCTGCCGGGGCAGCGCCACGCCCCGGCCATCCCCCCTGCCCTGCCCGACACGCCCGGCGATCCGGCCCTGCGGGCCGCCGTCCAGTGGCTGGAGGCGTACTTCGCCGGCCGCAGGCCGGAAGTTACCGTGCCCCTGGCGCCGGCAGGCACGCCGTTTCAGCGAGCCGTGTGGCAGGCGCTGACGGAGATCCCCTACGGCGAGACCGTCTCCTACGGCGCGCTGGCAGCGCGGCTCTCCTCGGCCCCCCGGGCCGTGGGCGGCGCCGTGGGCCGCAACCCCATCTCAATTTTGATTCCATGCCACCGGGTGGTGGGGGCGGATGGACGCCTCACCGGCTACGCCGGCGGCCTGGCCGCCAAGGAAGCCCTGCTCCGGCTGGAGACCGCCCAAGGCATTGACAATCTTGAAGCGTTTTAAAGCGCCGCTTTCCCGAGAAAATTCGGGAAAGCGGCGCTTTGCTGTTTTGGGCAGGTATGCCGGCAAGTTGAAAAGGCCGTTTCCGTCGCCGCACCCAAGGCCCTCCTTGGGCGCAGCGCGAAACTGAGGGGATAAACGCACACGATGTGAAACCGCTGACAACCCCTCCGGCATGGCTTCGCCATGCCACCTCCCCTTACACAGGGGAGGCTTTGGCTTGCTGCGTTTGCCGCAAGCGCTCTGACGATGAAGCCGTTCGGACGCGCAATGCGCGCCCCTACGAGCAAGACGGCTGCCTGGTGGGACGTAGGGGCCGATGCCCACATCGGCCCGAACCCGCCGGAGGCGGGTCCGTTCGAAGAAGGCACTCTGGCGGCACAGGCCAGGCGGGCGGCTGATAGCCGCCCCTACGGCGGGGTCGCGGCTTGTTGCGTTTATCGCAAGTGCTCTGGCAATGCGGGCAAGCGAAGCCGCGGCTCGCTGCGTTTGCCGCAAGCGCTCAAACGACGGCAGTCTGGTGCTGCCTCCGGCGGGGCACTTTTCACCGCGGAAAAGTGCCGAAAACGCGCCGGGGGCTGCGGCCCCCGGTCCCCTGTGGGGCCCCGCGGCGTGCATCCCAAGAAAAGGCATCTCCCAGGCCGTTACGCTCCACCGGGCCGTCCCGTCCCATACTGCCTCCCCCTTCCCGGCTTCGCGCGGGCCAGTAGAATCGGATGGCCGTTACAGCTACAGTCGTTTCCTCAAAGGCCGCACGAACTGCCCCGGAACACGATAGGATGTTGCACACAGCAGCATGACAACCCCTCAGTCACGGCTTTGCCGTGACTGAGGGGTTGCCGCTAAGCCTTTCCGGCCTGCGTTGCGCTCTGCTGCGGCAAGCGGCTGCTGGGCCGCTGCGGTCGACGAGAGCCCTCTCGCAGCGCAGGCATACGGGCCGATGTGGGCATCGGCCCCTACGAGGATACGGTGGCCGGTACGTTTACCAAAAGCGCGTAGAAATCGCCGCCATGCGGGCGCGCATCGCGCGTCCGCGCCGCGAAGCGGCCTCTTATGGAGGGCACGGTGGCTGCGGGGGCTTGCTTGTACCGCCGCACTTCCGTCGTCGCCGTAGGGGTACGAATTTCAAGTTCTTCTCGTTGGGAAGCCCAGATACCACAGGAGGCCACCCAAAAGAACCAGGACAGGAGCTTTTCCTCCCCAAACCATGCCGAGAACCCGAAGTATCGCTTTGGCGATGTGAGGGTCTATTTTCATCTGATTGCCGGTAAATTGCACCAGAAGGTCGTTCAGACAAATTAAAGTTGCAAAAACTAAGGCAGCGTGTCGAAAACACTTTTTCGACACGCTGAAAGCGCCCATCGCCGGGGGCGATGGGCGCTTGAGATGGAACAATTACTGCTTGGCGTACATGGCCTTGAGCTTGAGCAGGTGCTCGTAGCGCTCCTTGGCAGCCTCCTCGTTGCGGGCGAAGAGGACGGTAGCACGCTCGGGGAACTCGCGGGTCAGACGGCTGTAGCGAGCCTCGTTCATCAGGAACTCCTGGTAGCCGCCAGCGGGCTCCTTGGAGTCGAGGATGAACTTGTCGCCCTCGGCGGCGGGGTTGAACCGGAACAGGTTCCAGTAGCCGCACTCGACAGCCTTCTTCATCTCGGCCTGGCAGTTGGTCATGCCGCCCTTGATGGAGTGCATCTCGCAGGGAGCGTAGCCGATGATGAGGGAGGGGCCGTCATAGGCCTCGGCCTCGGTGATGGCCTTGATGGTCTGAGCGGGGTTGGCGCCCATGGCGACCTGGGCCACGTACACATAGCCGTAGGACATGGCGATCTCGGACAGGGACTTCTTCTTCATTTCCTTACCGGCAGCGGCGAACTGGGCCACCTGGCCGATGTTGGAAGCCTTGGAGGCCTGGCCGCCGGTGTTGGAATAGACCTCGGTGTCGAAGACGAAGACGTTGACATTCTTGCCGGAAGCCAGGACGTGGTCCAGGCCGCCGAAGCCGATGTCGTAGGCCCAGCCGTCGCCGCCGAAGATCCAGATGGACTTCTTGGAGAGGTACTCCTTGTCGGCCAGGATCTCGGCAACCAGGGAGCAGGCGGCGCAGTCGCAGAACTGCTTACCGGCGTCCTTGAGTTCCTTGCCGTGGGCGGCAAACTTGGGATCCCCGCTGTCGATCAGCTCGTCCACGGTGCAGATCCCGTTTTCCAGCGCGGCAACGTAAGCCTTGGTCGCCTCGCCGTTGGCCTTGCCGTCGTTCATGGTGTCGAGCCACTTCTGGCCGGCTTCCTTGATCTCGGCGGTTGCCCAATCCACGGCCAGCAGCGCGCGGGTCTTGTCCGCCAGGCGGTTGCGGATGGCTTCCTGGCCCAGGTACATACCGAGGCCATGCTCGGCGTTGTCTTCAAACAGGGAGTTGGACCAAGCGGGGCCGTGGCCTTCCTTGTTGGTGCAGTAGGGAGAAGTAGCGGCGGGACCGCCCCAGATGGAGGAGCAGCCGGTGGCGTTGGAGATATACATCCGATCGCCGAAGAGCTGGGTCACGAGGCGGGCATAGCTGGTCTCGGCGCAGCCGGCGCAGGAGCCGGAGAACTCCAGCAGCGGGGTGCGGAACTGGCTGCCCTTGACGGTGTTATCCTGCAGCTCGGGCTTCTCGGCAACCTTGGCCACGCAGTAGTCGAAGACATCCTGCTGGGGCAGCTCCTGCTCCTGGCCAACCATGGTCAGAGCCTTGACCGGGCAGACGCCCACGCAGACGCCGCAGCCCATGCAGTCCAGCGGAGAGATGGCCATGGTGAAGGAGTACTTGCCCTTGCCCTTGCCGGCCTTGACGGGCACGACCTTGGCAGCGGCGGGGATGTTCTTGGCCTCCTCCTCGGTGAGGGCGAAGGGCCGGATGGTGGCATGGGGGCAGACATAGGAGCAGGTGTTGCACTGGATGCACTTGGTCTCGTCCCAGGTGGGGACCATGACGGCGACGCCGCGCTTCTCATAGGCGCTGGCGCCCTGCTCGAACTGGCCGTCCACATGGTCGACGAAGGCGGAGACGGGCAGGCTGTCGCCGTCCATCTTGCCCACGGGGAAGAGGATCTCCTTGACCTGCTTCACCAGCTCGGGCTTGCCGGCCAGGTTGTGCTCCACGGGGGCGTCCACAGCGTCGGCCCAGTCGGCGGGCACGTCGATCTTGACGAAGGCGGTGGCGCCGGCGTCAATGGCCTTGTGGTTCATCTCGACCACGTCGGCACCCTTCTTCATGTAGGAGGCGGTAGCCTTCTCCTTCATGTAGCGGATGGCGTCCTCCTGGGGCAGAACCTTGGCCAGGGTGAAGAAGGCGGACTGCAGAATGGTGTTGGTCCGCTTGCCCATGCCGATGGACTGGGCCAGGTCGATGGCGTTGATGGTGTAGAGCTGAATGTTGTTCCGGGCGATGTAGCGCTTGGCCTCAGCATTCAGGTGGTGCGCCAGCTCCTCGGGCGTCCACTGACAGTTGATCATGAACACGCCGCCGGGCTTGACGTCGTTGACCATCTTGAAGCCCTTGGTGACGTAGGAGGGGTTGTGGCAGGCGACGAAGTCGGCCTTGTTGATGTAGTAGCTGCTGCGGATGGGCTTGTCGCCGAAGCGCAGGTGGGAGATGGTCACGCCGCCGGTCTTCTTGGAGTCATACTGGAAGTAGGCCTGGACGTACTTGTCGGTGTGGTCGCCGATGATCTTGATGGAGTTCTTGTTGGCGCCGACGGTGCCGTCGCCGCCGAGACCCCAGAACTTGCACTCGATGGTGCCTTCCGCCGCGGTGTTGGGGGAGGGAACCTCGGGCAGGGAGAGGTTGGTGACGTCGTCCACGATGCCAATGGTGAACTGGCGCTTGGGCTCGGCCTTGGTCAGCTCTTCATAGACGGCGAAGACGCTGGAGGGCGGGGTGTCCTTGGAGCCGAGGCCGTAGCGGCCGCCGATGACGGTGATCTGCTTGCCGGCGTTGGCCAGGGCAGTGACCACGTCCATGTACAGAGGCTCGCCCATGGCGCCGGGCTCCTTGGTCCGGTCGAGGACGGCGATCTTCTTGCAGGTGGCGGGGATGGCGGCCAGGAACTTCTCGGTGGCGAAGGGGCGGTACAGGCGGACCTTGACCAGGCCGACCTTCTCGCCGTGGGCGTTCATGTAGTCGATGACTTCCTCGGCCACGTCGCAGATGGAGCCCATGGCGACGATGACGCGCTCGGCGTCGGGGGCGCCATAGTAGTTGAACAGCTGATAGTTGGTGCCCAGCTTCTCGTTGACCTTGGCCATGTACTTCTCTACCACTGCGGGCAGGGCGTTGTAGTACTTGTTGCAGGCCTCACGATGCTGGAAGAAGATGTCGTCGTTCTCGTGGGAACCACGCATGGCGGGACGCTCGGGGTTCAGGGAGTGCTTCCGGAACTGGGCGACGGCCTCCATGTTGGTCATTTCCTTCAGGTCCTCGTAGTCCCAGATAGCGATCTTCTGGATCTCGTGGGAGGTACGGAAACCGTCGAAGAAGTTGATGAAGGGAACACGGCCTTCGATGGAAGCCAGGTGAGCAACAGCGCCCAGGTCCATAACTTCCTGAGGGTTGGTTTCGCACAGCATGGCGAAGCCGGTCTGACGGCAGGAGTAAACATCGGAGTGGTCACCAAAGATGTTCAGAGCCTGAGCAGCCACAGTACGGGCGGACACGTGGAACACGCAGGGCAGCAGCTCGCCGGCGATCTTGTACATATTGGGGATCATCAGCAGCAGACCCTGAGAAGCGGTGTAGGTGGTGGTCAGGGCACCGGCGGCCAGAGAGCCGTGAACGGTACCGGCAGCACCGGCCTCAGACTGCATCTCCACAACATTTACGGTGTTACCGAAAATGTTCTTCCGACCGGCAGCGGCCCACTGGTCCACATAGTCGGCCATGGGGCTGGAGGGGGTAATGGGGTAAATGCCAGCTACTTCCGTGAAAGCATAGCTGACATGGGCGGCAGCAGTATTGCCGTCCATGGTTTTAAATTTTCTTGCCAAAATATAATACCTCCTAAAGTACTCAAATTTTGTCGGGTATATAATACCACTTAATTCTTCGTTTGTAAAGGAAAAAAGCCGCTTATGGGGAAAAATCCCAGAGGGGTTGGGGAAAGGAGCGGCGGGACGGAGAAAGGGAAAATAATCTTTGTTTTTTCCGGGTAAATGTGATATGATAGGAGAAATAATGGGAAAGAAGGGAAGTGAAAGTCGTGATTTGCAGCATTTGCACCCTGGGCCTTCATGGCATCCACGGAAGCCTGGTGACGGCGGAATGCTATATCTCCAACGGCC
>DVHE01000052.1 GCA_018712245.1 Candidatus Avoscillospira avicola
TCGGTGTGGCGGCCCTGGTCGTCCACGGGGACCACCAGCTCCACCTTGTAGCGCTTGCAGGTCTCATAGTCGTCGGCGCCGAAGCCGGGGGCGGTGTGGACGCAGCCGGTACCGGAGTCCATGGTGACGTAGTCGGCCAGCACCAGCCGGGAGGTCTTGGGCAGGAAGGGATGGTCGGCCAGCATATTCTCAAAGAAGGCGCCGGGATGGGTCTCGACGATCTCGTAGCCCTCGATGCCGGCGACGCCCATGACCTTGGCCGCCAGGGCCTCGGCCATGACATAGACCTCGCCGGAGGGGACCTTCACCAGCGCGTAGCTCTCGCTGGGATGGAGGGCGATGGCCAGGTTGCCGGGCAGGGTCCAGATGGTGGTGGTCCAGATGACGAAGAAGAGCTTGCTGTGGTCGAAGTGGCCCAGCTTGCCCTGGTCGTCGTGCATGGGGAACTTCACGTAGACGGTGGTGCAGGGGTCATCCTGGTACTCGATCTCGGCCTCGGCCAGGGCGGTCTCGTCCTTGGGGCACCAGTAGACGGGCTTGAGGCCCTTGTAGATGTAGCCCTTTCTAAACATCTCGCCGAAGATCTTCACTTCCTCGGCCTCGAAGCTCGGGTCCATGGTCTTGTAGGGATGCTCCCAGTCGCCGACGACGCCCATGCGCTTGAAGCCCTCCATCTGCACGTCGATGTAGTGCTGGGCGAAGTCATGGCAGGCGGAGCGGAACTCGGGGACGCTCATGGCCTTGCGGTTGAGCTTGTTCTTTTTGATGATGGCGGATTCGATGGGCATACCGTGGTTGTCCCAGCCGGGGATATAGGGGGTGTAGTAGCCCCGCATGGCGTAGGAGCGCACGATGAAGTCCTTGATGGACTTGTTGAGGGCGTGGCCCATGTGGAGGCCGCCGTTGGAGAAGGGCGGGCCGTCATGGAGGGAGAACCGGGGCTTGCCCTCGTTTTTCTTGAGCATTTCGTGGTAGAGGTCCAGCTCGTACCACTTCTCCAGCATTCCGGGCTCCCGGGCGGGGAGACCGGCCCGCATCGGGAAGCCGGATTTGAACATATTCAGTGTCTGCTTGTATTCCATAATTGCCTCCAAACAATATAGTTTCAAAACATAGGGGTTCGTAGGGGTCGATGCCTACATCGACCCGACCGCCGTAAGGCGGCTGACTGCCGGGGGACGATGATCCAAACAGTGCTTCGCAAGGTATGAAGCCGGCGGGAGAGGCTGCTGACGCAGCGCGGGCCGATGTGGGCATCGGCCCCTACACAAAGGGAGGCTTTGGGCCGGGCACAAAAAAACGCCTTTGTCTCCAAGAGACAAAGGCGCAACCCTCTGCGGTACCACTCTCATTGCCGGCAAACCGGCCCCTCGACGGCGGGTAACGGCCGCGTCCGTCCCGGCCTACTGCCCGAAGGGTTCGGCGGGAAGCTCAGAGGCGATGCTTCTCCAAGGGGCGCCGCCTGCTTGCACCAACCGCAGGCTCTCTGGGGACGTCGATCCCGGATACTGGTCCTCGTCATCGCTTTGTTTCAATATCTTTATTAAGATACCCTGTTTTGGGGTGTTTGTCAAGCACAGAAGCGGAAAAATACGGGATCAGGCAGCAGCCATGCACGGGCGGCTGATAGCCGCCCCTACGGCCTCGCCGGGAGCCTTTTCGTAGGGGCGACTATCAGTCGCCCGGGACGAGGTGTCGCATTGCATCGTGTTGCAATGGTTCATCCCATCGTAGGGGCGCGCATCGCGCGTCCGAAAGCCGCCGGGTGCGCTCAGCGGACTGCCTTGCACGCGATTCAGCTTTTTTTGCCCGCACGATTACGGGAGAATCTTCGAGGCCTTCAAATACCGCTCCTCTTCGGAGAAGACGCAGCCGCAGTATTTCTGCATATAAAACCCGTGTTCCCGGGCAAATTCCTGCCCCGCCCGGAAGAGCGGGCGGAAGTCCTGGTAGTAAAACGCCACGCCGCAGGTATCGGCCGCCCGCTGGGCCACCTCGGCCATCAGCTCGTGCTTCTGGTAGGGGCTGATGAACAGGCTGGAGGTAAAGCCGTCGAATCCCTGCTCCCTGGCCACCTGGGCCGTGCGGAAGAGGCGCATCTCATAGCATTTGACGCACCGGCCCGGGATATCCGCCGCCACCTCCCGCACAAAGGGCCTGAGGCCGTAGTCGTTCTGCTCGATCAGCGGCAGGCCGATCTCCTGGAGGTAGTCCCGGACGGTGTTGCGGCGGCTGCGGTACTCGGTGAACGGGTGGATGTTGGGATTATACCAAAACCCGGTGACGTCGTGGCCCTGCTCCTGGAGAGAGGCAATGGGCCGGTTGGCGCAGGGCGCGCAGCAGATGTGTAAAAGCAGCTTCATGGCTTCGCCTCCGCCAGGGCCGCGGCCCGGGCAAATTTACTCAAGGGCTCTTCCCGCAGGGAGAATTTTTCTTTCAGCTCCTGGGCAAAGGCCTCCGCCACTTCGGCGGAGCCTTCCTTCAGCTCCAGCTCCAGCTCGCACAGGGGCTCTTCCCTGCCGCCGCCGGCCAGCAGGCCTACGTCGCCGGCCAGCTCGCAGACGGTGCCGTCGGCAAAGGCCAGATTGGCGGCCCGGCGCGTGAATTGGGCGGCGCAGACCGGCTCCAGGCTCTGCCCCGCCAAAAGGCTGGTCAATTCCTCCGGGGCGCCCGCCTCCAGCAGCACCGGCACGGCCTCGCGGATATTGGCCGCCTGGCAGCTCCACTCGCCGCGGATGTTGCCCTGGGCCGGCGTCTTCAGCGTGGCCACCAGTGTGTTGTTCTCCTGGCGCAGCCGTAGCGTCCACCGCAGCGTCCCCAGCCGCCGATCCGGCGTGTCGTAGTAGATCGTGGCCATATGGTAGAGCTGGTAGTCCCCGCGCCGCACCTCTTTCACCTGCGGATCAAAAAGGATCGCCTCCAGCAGCTCCGGGGAGGATACGGCCAGCTTAAATTCCAATTCAATGCCCATGATCCCATCTCCTTATCTATTACGGTACATTCTGCGCCAAAGTCTGCCTTCGGCAATACTGGCGGCACAACTATTGTAACTATTTTTCCCGCCTTTGACAAGCGCCCATTTCCCGGCCCATTTCCCGACAACTTCTGCCGCCTCCCGGTGCTACACTGATGGAAACAAAGGCGCCAAGGAAAGAAGGAACCAAATGGGTGTGAAGGTGCGCCCCGCTGCCCTCGAGGCCGTGCGGCGGCGGGTGAACCGATGGAGCGGCCATCCGGCGGCTAGGCCGGTGTTTCAATGTATCTGCGCGATGGCCGGCGGGTTTGTGCTGGCGGGCGCGGCGGCGGGCAGCATTCTCCTGCCGCTGCCGCTGGCCCTTTCCGCGGCCCTGGGACTAGGACTCCCCTCCTTTGCAGCTTATGCCGGGGGCTGCCTGGGTTATGCCCTCTTCTGGGGGGTGGACGCCGGACTGGAACCCATGGCGGCCGGGCTCTTGGCGGAGGCCTGCCTGTGCATTTTCGGCGATCAGATTTCCCGGGACAACCGGTGGTTTGCCCCCGGGGCTGCGGCGCTTTTTACGGTGCTGGTGGGGTTCTTATTTTTGCTGGAGCAGCGCTTCGCGCCCAGCGCCGTCTGGCGTCTGGCCCTGCGGACGCTGGCAGCGGGCGGAGGCTGCGTGCTGTTCCGCCAGGCGCTGGAGGGGGCGCAGCTGCCGCGGTGGGTGCTGCTGGCGGCCTTTTGCAGCGGCTTGTCCGCCGTCAGCCTGGGCGGTTTTTCCCTGGGCATGGTAGGGGCAGCTGTCCTTTGCGCCGCGGCGCTGCCGACGCCGTCGGCGCTGCCGGTGGCGGCCCTGGGCGGTTTGGCGCTGGAGCTGCAAGGCGCCGGCGCCGCCACGGCGATTTTCTTATTGGCGGCGCTGGCGGCCCGGGAACGGCCCTTCTGGCTCCTGCGCTGCGGCCTGTGGCTGGGGACGATTCTCCTGGGCATTTTGCTCACCGGCACCGGCCCGCAGCTGCTGGCTGCCGCGCTGGTGGGCCTGCCGCTTTCGCGGCTGTTCCCGGCGGCGCGGTTCTTTGAGCCGCCCCGCCGGACTGCGGCGGCGGAGAACCAGCGGCTGGAGCTGGCCGCAGGGCTGTTCGGGCAGCTGAGCCAGTGCCTGGCGGCGGTGCGGCCCGCGCAGCCGGACCCGGAAATCGCGGCCATCTTTGACCAGGCTGCCGACCAGGTCTGCCGCCTTTGCGGTCAATTTGACGACTGCTGGGGCCAGCGGCAGCGCGAGACCTGCGCCGCGCTGGACCAGGCCACCCCGGCCATGACGGCCCGGGGGAAGGCCGTGCCGGAGGACTTGCCCGCCGATTTCACCGGGCAGTGCCGCCATCTGGATGGATTTCTGGGATGCATCAACCGGGCGCTGGAGGAGCAGAGCTGTAAGCGGCAATACCGCTACCGGCTGCGGGAGAACCGCGCCGCTCTGCTCTGCCAGTATCAGACGCTGGCCCGGGCGCTCTCGCGCCGGGCAGAGGCGGCGGATGAGGCGCCCAGGTTCGTTCCGGAACTGTGCTGCCGCAGTGCCGGCAAGGGCGGCGCGCCTCTCTCGGGCGACCAGGTGGCTGGCTTCCAGCAGGGGAAGTGGTACTACCTGCTGCTGTGCGACGGCATGGGCGCGGGGCGGGCCGCCCGGGCGGAGGCCAGCGCCGCCATTGCATTGATCCGCCAGCTGCTGCAGACGGGGTCCACGGCGGCGGAGGCGCTGACGCTGCTCAACAGCGTCTATCTTCTTCGGGACGACGGCGCCTTTGCCACGGTAGATCTCCTGCAGGCGGATTTGACCAGCGGCCAGGCCAGCCTCTACAAATGGGGCGGCGCGCCGTCTTATCTCAAGCGCAAAAACCAAGTGGAAAAAATAGGGACAGCTTCGCCGCCGCCGGGCATCGGTGTGGGAGAGGCACACCACCCGGAAGAGGCAAAGCTGTCCTTGGCGAAGGGAGAACTGCTGGTGCTGATGAGCGATGGCGCCGGTGGAGAGGCGGCCGAGCGCATGATCCGCCAGTACAGCGGCCACGCGCCCCAAGAGTTGGCCTCCGGCATCCTCAGCTGCAGCGAGGCCCAAAGCGGGGAGGATGATCGCACCGCGGCGGTGCTGGCGCTGCGGCGGAATCTCTCGCTCTAGGATCGGTACGTTCAGCGGAGCGGGGGCATACCCGGTCCGCTGGAGGTATCATACCATATCTCCCTGGCAATGTTTGTCGAATTGTGCCCGGGCGGAATCTTTTCAACACTTTTTCCGCAGATATTTCCACAGCTTTCGCCGCGCCGACAAGGCGCGGCACTGCGCAACAATGATGAAAGGGCCCGTCGCAGAATAGGAAAATTCTGCGACGGGTTTTCTTCTGCCTGGGACGGCTAAAATAACGGAAATTACAGAAAAATCTGCGCATATATGTCTAAAATGGACGCACCAAACCAGACCCAGGC
>DVHE01000053.1 GCA_018712245.1 Candidatus Avoscillospira avicola
TCTCAATTAAAAAAGCTGAGCAAGAGCGGCCAGTATGCCGCAAAGAAAGTAGAACACGCAAAGTCTTCTGTTCGGGCAAAAGTAGAGCACGTATTCGGTGTCGTCAAGAAACAGCTGCAATTTCGAAAAAAGCGATACCGAGGGCTCGAAAAGTAGCGAGCCAAATTCAATATCATGTTCGCATTGGCGAATCTGCTTCTGGCTGACAGGCCCTGCCTGGCGGCTTGAAGTTGTACGCTCTCGCGAAGAAATGCGCCGGGAAGCCTATGGTTTCCTGTCTGATGGGTGATTCGACAGCGCTTGCCTCAGCAATTGTGCGGTGCTGCCTTAGAGAATACTGTAAGGGTTACATTGCCCCTTATGCTTTACTGGATGTGTTTTGGGTTAAAATCTGGGCTATCTGTTCTTGGGTGGGCATCATCCGCAGGGCGCCTTTTTGGGTGGTAACCAGGTAGGCCGCCGTGTTGGCAAAGGCCAGCATCCGGTGCAAATCTTCCTCGGTGCGGTTATCCAGGCCATGCTCCAGAACATCATGAAGCATACAGGCGCAGAAGGTATCGCCGGCGCCGGTGGTCTCGATGACGCCGCCCAGGCGGCAGCCCGGTACGTAGACATGGGCAGAGCCATAGTAGCAGTGGCTTCCGTCGGCGCCCGCCGTGACGCAGATCATTCGGAGATTGGGATACTGGGCGCACAGCATGGCCGCGCCTTTATCAAAGTCCGTCTCTCCCGTCATAAAGAGCAGCTCATTATCCGCGATCTTCAGCACATCGCACTGTCCAAAACCCCAAGCAATCTGCTCACGCGCCTCCGCCTCGCTGCGCCACAGAGGCGGACGAAGGTTGGGATCGAAAGAGATCAGCGCCCCGGCCTCCCGCGCTATAGCCACCGCCCGCCGGGTGGCGGAGCGAACCGGCTCGTCGGTAAGGGAGAGGCTGCCGAAGTGAAATACCCGCGTCCAGGCCAGCAGCGAGGCCGGAACCTCCTCCGGCTTCAATGCCATGTCCGCGCCGGGGTTTCGGTAAAAGGAGAAGTCCCGGTCGCCATCGGGCAGTGTCTTGACAAATGCCAGGGTGGTGTGAATTTCCGGGTCCTCCACCAGGCCGTCCACGGAGATCCCCACCTCCTCCGCCGCCTGGCGCAGCTGGGCGCCAAACATGTCCTGCCCCACCTTGCCGATAAAGGCGCAGGTATGACCCAGCTTCGTCAGCATGGCCAGAACGTTGCACGGCGCGCCGCCGGGGTTGGCCTCAAAGCACGGATTTCCCTGGGTGCTGGGGCCGCTGTCAGTAAAGTCGATGAGCAGCTCCCCCAGCGCCACCACATCCAGGACTTGTTGTTCCATGATTTCCCTCCTAATCCAACACAATATCGTACTTTTCCACGTCCAGCAGCACGGCGCCCACGGCGTCGAAGCTGATGGCCGCCGCCTCCTGGCGCGTGAAGATGGCCACCGAGGCCGCCTGCTCGCCGTCGTTCACAAAGGCCTCCACGCTGTAGCGGTCCAGAATCAGCCGCAGCTTCAGCACGCCGCCCTGCGGCCGTACCATCAGGCTGCGGGTATGGACGATATCCGCGTTGCTGCCGCTGCGGGTGCGGTCGATCTTCAAGATGCTGGTGTCGGGCTTATAGCGCAGGGTGGTGACGTACTCGCCGTCCTTGGCCAGACTCACGCGGAAGCAGCTGTAGGGGGTGCTGTTGGCCGGGCGAACCGTCAGGGTCAGATCAATTTTTCGGCCAGAGACGTTGTGCAGATTGGTCTCCTCGTTGTTGAGCAGCACATCCTGGTAGCGCACTGGATTGCGCCGGTATTGCTCCAGCTCCCGGACCGGCGTCTGAATCAACCGGCCATCCCGGATGCTCAGCTCCCGGGGCAGGGACATCTGGCCAAACCAGCGGCAGTCCCGGGGCTTTCCGGCAATGGTGTTCCAGTTCTGCATCCAGCCGATCATCACCCGGCGGCCGTCCTCGGTCTCCAGCGTCTGGGGGGCATAGAAATCGATTCCGTAGTCCACCGCCTGGATATGCTCTCGGACAAACCGGTTATTCTCCCGGTCATAGCTGCCGATGATGCAGACCGTGCCGTTGCCCGCGTGAAATTCCAGTCCGATGGGGCTCATCTCCTGGGGGCTTGTCAGCAGCACCTGCTTGCCGTCCAGGGGGAAGAAATCCGGGCACTCCCACATCATGCCGTATTGGCAGTGCGACGCATCCACCTGGCCGACCAGCGACCAGGTAAACCCGTCCAGGCTTTGATAAAGCAGCACCGCGCCGCTCTGATCCGCCGGGCGGTTGCCCACCACCATGCGGTAGCTGCCGTCCGCCTCCCGCCAGACCTTGGGGTCTCGGAAGTCCACAGGGCTGCCGCCCTCTGGCAGATCCTTCTGCGTCAGCACCGGATTGGCGGGATACTTTTCATAGTTAACGCCGTCGCCCAGCGCCAAGCACTGGGTCTGGGTCTCCAGGGTGCGGCCGTCGTCGGTGAGATGCTTCTGCACGCCGGTATAGACCAGCAGCTGCCGGCCATCGTCCAGCTCGACGGCGCTGCCGGAAAAGCAGCCGCCCTGGTCGTAGGGCTGATCCGGCGCCAATGCCACAGGAAGCCGCTCCCAATGGAGGAAGTCCCGGGTCTTGACGTGGCCCCAGTGCATGGGACCCCATTCGGTGGAATAGGGATGGTATTGGTAGAAAAGATGGTATTCTCCCCGATAGCGGGAAAATCCGTTGGGGTCATTCATCCAGCCGATGGTGGGCGTCAGATGAAAGGCCGGGCGCTGATCCTCGGGAATGAATTGCCCGTACCGCGCCTCAAAGGCTCTTGCCTGTTCCAAAGTATGGTGCATGGAAGCGGCCTCCTTTTTGTTGTATCGTAGTTGGGGTGAAGATTACGCCGTCTCCCGCTCCAGATCCTCCGTCCGCATATGGAGCCGGAAGACCGCCTCAATAGTTCTGCTCTCCAGCCAGCACACCGGCGCGGGCAGGAAGAATACGAGACCCGGTGCAATCAGCGCCAGGGCAATGCCGCCCACCAGGGGCAGCAGCACCCCCAGGGCGCGGATGGGGTGGAGCACCAGCAGCTGAAAGCTGATGCGCAGCACCTCCGCCGCGGTGCCCTGGCACCGGGCGCAGTAAGCCAGGAGATAGGCCGACCAGGTCAGCACCAGGCAGAAGAGCGCCAGAATCACCCAATATAGCCCGTTTGCGGCCATGGAGCGGAACATCGCCGCGTCCAGCGCCAGCAGCCCCAGCAGAGACAGCGCCAGCAGCCAGACCAGTGTCGCCTGCTTCCAGTTCTCCCGAAAGGCGCGGAAGAAGGTGCGCAGCAGGTAGGACTCGCCCCGCACCAGGCAGCGGCGTGTGGCGATATAGAGGGCAGCCGAGGCGGCGCCCATGGTCACAACCGGCAGCGAGCACACTACCCAGAGCAGTCCCAGGACAATGGCATCGAATACCTTGAACAAGCACCCCATGACGGGGCTTTCCAGATCAAAGAGCCGTCTCATGGCATAACCTCCTATAAAATGCTAGATTATGGTCTCGTATACTGCCGGAGGCAGGAGAAGATCACATCGTTTTGTTCTGCAAAGACCTCAATGGGCTTGCCGCTGGCGCCATAAATCCGCACCGTCAGGGCGGCCTGGCCGTCCAGATAGAAGACGCCCACAGAGCCCTCCTGAAGATAGGTAAAGGAATAGGTCTCGCCGGGCTCCAGGGTCACCGCCGTCTCGGCGATGGGCGTGCTGCCCTCGTTGAAGAGCAGCTGGAGCTTGCCCTCGGCGGGCGAAAGGGAGATGAGCTTATTCTTGTCGTCCCGGCCGTTATAGTCAAAGCTCAGGCCGAAGGAGCCAGTGCCGGTGAAGGTAAACTCGCCGGTGATGCGGAAGCTCTCGTAGCAGGTAAAGGCCGGCTGATAGCTAAAAAGAGAGCCGGAGGAGACGGACACGTGGGTGGTATCCACGGCCAGGGGACGGCGGACGGAGAAGCTCTCGGCCACGGCGTCCACCGGTGCCAGAGCCAGGGTCTTGTCCTCGCGCTGCACCACTTTCTGCACCATCAGATTGCCGCCCCAACCGGCTACATCCTGAGTGGAGGACGGCGACTCGGAACGCCGAGCCCAGCCCACCATATAGCAATTCTCTCCGTCCTCCACGTGCTTGGCGGCATAGAAGAGCTTGCCGTCCAGCCGGGTGGGTGCGCCGTAGGGTCCGTAGGGAGTCTCAGCCATGGCATACCAGAGGGTGTCGTCCTGGCCGGAATAAGTCAGGTACCAGGTGTCGCCGATTTGAAAGGTATCGCTGCACTCCAAGTTCCAAAATGTCTCGGTCGGGTCAGAGAAGATGACGCCGTCATAGGTCACGGTCTGGAGATCGGCGCTGAGTGTGAATTTCAAGATCCGGGCCACACCGGCCTGGGACGCCGTCACAGTCAGGGTGATCGTCTCTGTCTCCGGATCGTAATAGGCCTGCGGGTCGCGAAAATCCTGTTTCTGGCCCAGCTCGGCGGGCGGAATGATCTCCCAGCCCTCCAGCTTTTCAAAGGACGTGGGGCTGTCTCCCGTGGCCACCAGGATCTTCTCCTTATATTCCAGCGTGGCGGCGTCGCCGTGGCCGGTGTAGAAGAAATAGTAGGTCTCCCCCACCTTGACCACCGAGCCGGTGCCGATCCAGCTGTCCTGTCCGCCGGAACGGGACGCCTCGAGAACGGGGGCATCATACTCGGTATAGGTCAGAAAATCCGTGGTTGTGGTGAGATAGGCCGAGTGGTTATAGGAATCGCCACCCTCCTTGAGATAGTAGATATAATAGACGCCGTCCTCATAGTAGGGCATGGGATCGCCCACATAGGGCTGCACGCCGTCGTCCGGCGCCGGACGGAAAAAAGCGCTGTAGGCGTAGGCCTCCTCCTGGCTGCCGGGTGTGCGCAGGTCGGAGAAGTCCTTGTCGTTTCCCTCGACGGTAATTTCGTCGCCGGTATCTCGATCCCAGGCGGCGTAGAGTGTCAGGTCGGATTTAACCTTGTCGCTTTCCAAATTCCAGGGCTGCGTCAGCGCCGCGTCCTGATACCAGCCCGCAAACACATAGCCCTCCCGCACCGGGTCGTCCACCGGCGTGACCTTCTGCCCGGAACGGACGGTCTGGGCCGGGATTTCATCGCCGTCAAAGCGCACGGTGTACTCCGCGAACATGGCGCAGCCGCTCAGAAGGCCCAGCAGCAGGCAGATACTCAGCAGTACGGCAATGGTCTTTCGTCTTATACACGTCCTCATACGGTTCCTCCCCCTGCACCGGGGGGAGAGGATGGCATACGTCGTCCTCTCCCCCGGGTATCGGTCTCTTTTTACACAACGCTTTCCTGGTAGATGGTGATATCGGAGATTTCGATGGTCACGCTTCCCAGCGCCGCCGTGTCGGCGGAGCCGAACTGGAAGAGCATCTCAAAGTCCATATCCATAATCAGGGTGTCGGTGGTCTTAAAGGTAAAGGTCTGCTCCTCGGTGGTGAAGTCAATGCTCTCGGAAATCCGAGGGTCCCAGCCTCCCATGGGGTTCAGGAAGAAGCCGCAGGAGACGGGCTGCGAGGCCTTACCGGTGATCTCAATGGTGAAATAGTTGTCGGCGGGCAGCGTCAAGGGGTTCTCCCCGTGGCCGAAGATCAGCTTGTTGTGCCAGTCCACGTTGCCACCCTGGTCGATGCGGTAGAAGAGGCTGCCGTCCTGGGTCCAGATGGTACCCACGCCCAGGTCGTTGTCCTCATCGGTGCCGTTGTAGGTGGTCCAGAGGAGGTTAGGGTCGGCGCTGGCGGCGATGCTCGCGCCGAAGGCATCGATGGTCTTCGCGGTCTCGAGATCGCCCTCCACCTTGCCAAACTCCAGGCTGGTGACGGTGAGGGTATTGGCGGTGACGCCGTCAGCCGGGGCGCCCACCTGCAGGCGGATCACGGGATCCTCCACGGCGCTCTCCGCCGTAAAGACGTTGCTGACCACAGTCTCTTCTCCGGCCTTGAGCGTCAGGCTATTGAAGTTGGCGCGTGCCGCGTCGGCCTGCGCCGCGCTCTCCACCAGGCATTCGCCGCTCTGGTCGCTGGCCGCGGTGACGGTCATGGTGTAGTAGTACTTCTCTCCAGCTTCCACGGTGACGCCGGGAAGAGCCAGGTCGGCCTTGACGCTCCACACGCCGCCCTCGCTGGGATAGGCGTCGATCTGGAAGGTCGCCGCGCCGTCGGCCACGGTGGCCGTGCCGGACGCGCCGTCTCCGGCGGTCAGGGCGGCGGCTGCCGCATCGGCAAAGTCCGCGGTATAGACCGGCGTCTGGGTCTCGTTGCCGGTGATCTCGTAGAACTCGATCTTATCGATGGTCACGGTGACATTGGCGGGAGTGGTGTCGTCGGGATTGTCGGGGTTGGGCGTGATCTTACCCAGGTTCAGCATCAGCTCCGCGCTGCCTTCGCCGGGCGAGGTGAAGTTCAGCTCCAGGGGCGCAATCTCGGTGCCGATGGGCAGATTATATGCGCCGCCGAAGGTCTCCCACTCCTCCGCATTTTCATTGCGCGCCAGCAGGTGGGCGTAGGTAGGCGTGTCGGCCTTGGCCCAGACCTTCACGCGGTAGTCCGCAGCCTTCAGCGTCACGCCGGATTTGACCAGCTGGATGTCGCCGTCGCCCTGGCCGGGGTCGGCAATGGTAAAGACGAAGGCGCCCTCCTTCTGCTCGCCCGTGGCGTCCACGCCCTCGGCGATGTGGGCCGTCCAGCCGTGGCTGTCCTGGCTTTCGGGGGTGGCAAAGTCCATCTGCTGGAGTACGGTGGCTTCGCCGGTCTGGCGGGTGACGGTCAGGGTGGCGTAGGCCTTGGCCTCCAGGCCGCCCTTGTCGGTGACGGTGTAGGTGAGTTCATAGGAGCCCGGGGCATCCGGGGTGGCTTTGCCGTTGGAGAAGGTCAGCTCCGGCAGCGATGTCACCACAATCTGGGCAGTGAGATCGCCGTCCTCGGCGTCGGTGGCCGTCACGCCGGCCATGGCATCAAATTCCGTGCCCACCGGCACGCTCTGATCGGCAACACCGCTGATCTCCGGTGCGGCGGTATTCTCGGCGCTCTGTCCGCAGGCCGCCAGGGACAAGACCATGGTCAGGCACAGCAGAAGCGCCCATACGCTCTTCATACGTTTCAAAGCAATGACCTCCATAATCAGGTATTGGCGGTATACCGGTCATAGGCTGCCTGGTAAACCTCCTGGATGGCCGGGAGATTGGTGCGGCCGTTGAGATCCTCCTGGAAGGTAGCCCACTGGTCGTCGGACACGCCGCCGTTGATGAGCCACTGGATCAGGTTGGTGCGGATGTAGTCGTTGAGGTTGGACTCATAGCTGCTGAGGGTGTTGAGTTCCTCCAGGGTGAACTGCAGGTTGGGGGTGGGCTTCACGCCCTCGGGGACATAGGGGGTGGCGTAGGCATCCAGACGCTCCAGACGAAGCTGGGCCCGGGGCTCCATATGTACCACGTTCTCCCAGGCGTAGTCGGAGAGGTAGATGATGCCCAGCGGGGCGTTCTGGAGCCGAAGCTCATCGGCGGTCACATCGCCGGTCAGCTCCTTCTGTACCAGCATGCCGTTCTCGTCGAGCTCTTCCTCATAGACAATGCCGATGGGGCCGTAGTTGATCTGGGCGGAGATGATGGGATCATAGTAGCGGTCAAAGTATGCCAGAAGCACTTCCACATTGGGCACGCCGTTGAAGATGATGACTTCGCCGGTGCCGATTTCAGGGTTGTTGGATACGCAGATGGTCTGATCGCCGTCGGGGCCTACCAGCGGGGCACAGACGATGTAGTTCTCGGGGTTGGAGACCACAGTCTCGCTCTCCCACCAGTAGAAAGCGCCGTAAGTCTCCAGGCCCTTGCCGTTGGCCAGGAAGTTGTCCTGGGACTGCTCAAAGGAGACGGGATCGATGAGACCCTCGCTGACCCAGTTGGCGATGAAGTTGGTGGCCTCCTGGAAGCGGTCGTCCTGGACGGTGTAGGTGATCTTGCCATCCACCACCACCCGGTGCTCCAGATTGTCGTTGAGTCCGAACATACCGTAGAGGTCGCACTGGTTGCCCTGCCAGTTGTTGTAGACGAAGCTCAGAGGCCGCTCGTCGTCGGCAACGCCGTTGCCGTTCATGTCGTTGTCACGGAAGTAAGTGAGCATCTGCTCCATCTGATCGGCGGTGAGGGTCAGGCCGTCCACCAGGTCGGCATCGTTGATGCCGCTGACAGCGCCGGCATCAACGGCTTGCTGCGCCCAGTTCTTGTTGAGGAACAGAAGGTTGGGGTTTTGCAGCAGACCCATCTCTTCGACCCGGGGCAGAGAGTAGATCTTGCCGTCCTCGCTGGTCAAAAGGCTCTTGATGTCCGGGCGCTCCTCGAGGATCTTGGAGAAGTTGGGCATATACTCGAGATAGTCGCTGATGGGCAGCAGCACATTGCGCTGGGCGTACTTGATGATCTCGCCGGCGCTCATGCCCGCGTGGTAGATGGCGTCGGGACGGTCGGCGGCGTTGCCGAAGATCAGGTTCTTCTGCTGGGCGTAGACAGACTCGGAGACGTTCTCCCAGTTCACGTAGACGTTGGTGCTCTCGTAGAGATCCTGCATGATCTTCATGTCGTTATAGTCGAGGGCAGAGGCGTTCTTGGAAGAATAGATATTGAAGGAGATGGCCTGCGCGCCCGCGTCGTTGAGGATGGGCGCATCGGGGTCAGTCCACTGGAAGCCGTACTCAGACACCAGGGTGTCCACATCAGAGCCGGACTGCTGGGTGGTTTTTCCGCCACTGCTGCAGGCCGCCAGGCTCAGCACCAGCGCTGCCAGGAGTAACAAAGACGCAATTCGTTTCATGGTTTTTACCTCCATACTGAATGTTTGGCATCAGCCCTTGAGGGAGCCGATCATCACGCCTTGGGCAAAATGCTTCTGAACAAAGGGATAGAGCAGAATGACCGGCGCGCTGGAGACGATGACGGAGACGTACTTGATCTGATTGGCCAGGCGGTACTGCTCCAGGATGGTCTCGCCGCTGCCTCCCATGGTGCTCTCCGAGGCGATGAGGATTTCCTTCAGCACGAGCTGCAAGGGATAGAGGGTCTCGTCCTGGAGGAAGATCATGGCATTGAAGTAGCTGTTCCACTGCCCCACCGCGTAGTAGAGCGCCATGACCGCGATGATCGCCTTGGACAGCGGCAGAACCAGGCTGAAGAAGGTGCGGAATTCGCCCGCGCCGTCGATCTTGGCCGCCTCCACCAGCCCGTCGGGGATGCTGGATTCAAAGAAGGTGCGGGTCATGAAGAGGTTCCACACGGACAGAATCGCCGGCAGAATGACCGACCAGATGGTATTGACCAGGTGGAGGCTGCTCATCACGTTATAGAAGGGGATCAGGCCGCCGCCGAAGAACATGGGGATGATGAAGTAGATCATAAAGAACTTCTTCCCCACCAGGTTTTTCCGGCTCAAAGCCCAGCCGGCAGGAATGGTCGTCACCAGGGAGAGCACCACGGTGATCGCCGTGTAGATGATGGTATTGAGGTAGCCGCGCCAGACATCGGTTCGCTCGAGGATCTTGGCAAAGCCCGACAGCGTCACCTTCACCGGATAGAGTACCACCTCGCCGGCCAGCACTGCATCGGGGTCCGAGATGGCCGCGATGATGATGAAGTAGAGCGGGTAGAGGATAATCAGCGCCAGCAGCCCGAGGAAGATGCAGTTGATGACATAGAATATCCGGTCGCCCTTGCTGCTTTTGACGTGGATAGATTGGAGGGATTTGGAATGCACAGACATGATCGCAACCTCCTTTAGAACAGGGAATTCTCGGAGAAGCGCTTGGACGTGGTGTTGGCGATAATCAGGAGTACCACGTTAATCACCGAGTTGAAGAGGCCAATGGCCGTGGCGTAGGCCTGGTTGGGCACGCCGGTCAGGCCCTGCTTGTAGACGTAGGTGGCGATGAGTTCGCTGACCCCCAGGTTGCCGTCGGTCTGCATCAGGAGGGCCTTTTCGTAACCCACGCCCATGAGGCCACCGATGGACATGATGAGCATCACACTGACCATGGGCATGATGGCCGGCAGGTCCACATGAATCACCCGTTGGAACCGGGTAGCGCCGTCCAGGATAGCTGCCTCATGCTGACCGGGGTCCACATTGGAAAGCGCCGCAATGTAGATGATGGCGCTCCAGCCGAAGTCCTGCCAGTTGCTCGAGAGGATGTACAGCGGTCGGAAAGCCGAGCTCTCTAGGAAATAAGAGACTCGTTCTCCGCCGAGGGAGGCGATGATGTTGTTCACCAGGCCATACCGTCCAAAGAACAGTGTCAGCATGCCGACCAGCACCACCAGGGAGATGAAGTGGGGCGCTGTGAAGATGGTCTGGAGATATTTGCTCGTCTTCTTTCCCTTGAGGGCGTTGAGGGACAGGGCCACGATGATGGGCAGCGGGAAACCGATGAAGAAGCCGATGATGCACAGGAGGAAGGTATTCTTCATCAGAGGCCAGAACTGCACGTCGTTGAAAAAGCGGATGAAATTGTCAAATCCCACCCACCGGGTCAGCGGCGAGAGGATCGGGTCGCCAGGCATAAAATCCTGGAACGCGATGAGTACACCGTAGATGGGCAGATAGTTGAATAGGAACACCACCAGCACCGCCGGGATCAGCATCACCAGCCAAGGCATGCTCTCCCGCAGTCGCTTTCCCTTTTTCCCGCCGGAGTGAGTCTGCGGCAGCGTCGGCCCGGCTGGCGCGTAGGCTGCCTTTGTCTTTCTCATATTGGATCTCCTTTCTATTCTTGCTTCTCTATCACGACGGCCTTTCCGGCTGTGTTTATCAAGCAGCCGATTCGGTCGGTTGATACAGATATACAGAGCTTTGCAAAATGTAAATTAAATATTTTACACGTCTTCGTTGCTATCTGTGCATATTGTATTCCGGTTTTTACATTACGTCAATACAATATTTATATCTCCGTCATAATTGGTTTATTTACACAAATCATTTCTTTAGAAAATGTGCAAAATATCTCACTCATTTTTCCGCAATTTACATTTTGTAAACCTTGATTTTTACAATATGATGTGGTATAGTAAATACATCACACGCAAAGCGAGGAAGATACTATGCCGTTCAAACGGGTCACAATGGCGGACATTGCCCAAGCCTGCGGCCTGTCCCGCAATACGGTCTCCAAAATATTCAACAACCGAGGCACTGTTCCCGAGGGAACCAGGCAGATGGTGCTGAAAAAGGCCCAGGAGCTGGGCTATCATCTGCTGCCAGAGAAGGAAGCCCCACCCGTCGTGTCCCGCAATTTGAATATCGCTCTGCTCACCCGGCATATGCCCTCGGACTATCACTTTGGCACCTTCTTCATTCCAGCCTTTGCTGACCAGCTCAGCCGCGTGGGCTACACCCTGACCATGTGCGAAATCACACCGGAGGAGTTGGCCAGCGGCAGTCTGCCGCATCATCTGGTGCTTGAACAAACCGCCGGTATTTTGGCCATCGAACTCTTTGACCGGCCTTACCATGAGATGCTCTGTGGCTTGGGGATTCCGGTGCTGTCTGTAGACGCCTATTTCGGCGCCCACACCGCTCCCATGAAATGCGACATGATCTCCATGGAAAACATCTCCAGCGCCTATGCTTTGACTGCACAGCTGCTTGACACCGGTGCCCGGCACCTGGGGTTCGTGGGCGACGTGGAACACTGCAACAGTTTCCATGAGCGCTGGCTGGGGTTTTCCGCCGCACTTCAGGATCGAGGGATGCCGGTCAATCGGGCGACCTGCATCCTCGAGCCGGACAGCGCCCCCTACCATGATCCGGAGTGGGTGATTGCCAGGCTCCGCAAAATGCCCGTACTGCCCGACGCCTTCCTCTGCGCCAACGATTTTCTGGCGCTGCACTTGATGACAACCCTCAAGCGAAACGGGATTTCCATTCCCGGCGACGTGATGGTGGCTGGTTTTGACGGCACCCCGCAATCTGCGATTGTGGAGCCATCCCTGACGACAGCGCAGATCCCCAGCGCTGAGATTGGCCGCCTGGCCGCAGAAACGCTGCTCAATCGCATTGAGAATCCTGAGCGTCCCTTCCAGCGAACTTACGTGCATACCACACCCCAATTCCGTAGCTCTACAGCCCGAGAAGCCATCCGTTAACTTCGAAATTATCAGTTCCAGCAAAGAGACATACAACCAGCCGTCCTTTTAAGCAGGGCGGCTGGTTGTTGTATGTTATCACGATTTTATAAACCCTCGCAGGGCAAGCACTGCGTCCACCAACCGGATCACCAGGGCGGCAGCCAGGTGGGGCAGGAGGAACAGGCTGAAGCTCACGATCAGCATGCTGCCTGCCTTCTGCCAGGAGCAGAGCTCCATCAGGCCGGAGAGAATGGCCGTGGCGAAGATGATGCCGGAGAGCAGATGGAAGATCCACCCGGAGAGGCTGACCACGAAGGTCAGCCCCCACTGGATGACCAGCAATGCCAGCAAGATCGGGATCGCCAGCAGCTTCAAGGAAAACCGAACCACCCTCATGGCTGCCTCCTGGATTGGAGCTCCAGCTGGGCTTCCTGAACGAGCAGCAGCCCTGCCGAGAAGCCGTAGCGGAAGTGGCACTCGCACTCCATGCAGCGGACAGTCAGATCTTGCTCCAGCAGCTGCTCGACCAGCTGGAAGTCCTCTCCCTTGAGCCGTGCTTTCAGCGTTTCCAGCAGATCATTGCTTGCTTTTTGCAGGACACGATAGGTTCCATCATAGCTGACGAGTTTCCGGCCTCTGGCATAGTACGCAACGGCAAGATCAATTTCCCGCTGGGGCATCAGGATGGCCGCGCCTAAGACATTGGCTTGCCATTCATTCCAGTCCTCGCGGG
>DVHE01000054.1 GCA_018712245.1 Candidatus Avoscillospira avicola
AATCCTTTGAGATTGCTTTTTTCGACAAATCTGGTATAATAACCCCAGGAACCAAAGGCGTTTCCGGATTATATTTCTTTCAGAAGAAGGAGGGATCAGTCATGCAGCCAACGGAACTCCAATACCGGAACTACGTGCAGGTTCTGCGCGAGGAGCTTGTCCCGGCCATGGGCTGTACGGAGCCCATCGCGGTGGCCTACGGCGCGGCCAAGGCCCGTGAGGTCCTGGGCAAGCTGCCGGACAAGGTACTGGTGGAAGCCAGCGGCAACATCATCAAAAACGTCAAAAGCGTGGTAGTCCCCAACACAGGAGGGCTCCACGGCATCGAGGCTTCGGCGGCAGCCGGCATTGTAGCCGGTAAAGCGGACCTGGTGCTGGAGGTCATCTCCCAGGTGACCGAGGAGGAGAAGGAGGCCATTCGGGCCTTTATGGCGGACCATGAGATCAAAGTCCGCCCTGCCGAAAGCGACATCGTCTTCGACATCATTCTCACCCTCTGGGCCGGAGAGGACCACGTCAAACTGCGCATCTCGGATTTCCATACCAACATCGTCTACATTGAGAAAAACGGCGAGGTACTGCTGGAATCCGGCCACAGCTGCGCGGAGACCCCCACCGAGTCCATGACCGACCGGAGCTTTATGTCTGTGGAGGGCATTTTGGAGTTTGTCGAGACCATGAACGTGGACGACGTCCGGGAAATGGTCGAACGGCAGATCAACTACAACTATGCCATCGCCGAAGAGGGCATCCGGGGCGACTGGGGCGCAAACATCGGCTCGGTGCTGCTGAAGCACAACGGCGGCGATGTGGCCACCCGGGCCCGCGCCATGGCCGCCGCCGGGTCCGACGCCCGAATGAGCGGCTGCGAGCTGCCGGTCATCATCGCCTCGGGCAGCGGCAACCAGGGCATCACCGCCTCGGTGCCGGTGATCGTCTTCGCCAAGGACATGGGCGTGGACCACGACACCATGGTCCGGGCCGTGACCCTGTCGGACCTCTTGACCATCCACCTGAAGACCGGCATCGGACGGCTCTCGGCCTACTGCGGCGCGGCCAGCGCCGGCTGTGCGGCGGGCGCTGCCATCGCCTGGCTCCACGGCGGCAAGCGGGATGAGATTGCCCACACCCTGGTCAACTCCCTGGCTACCATCTCCGGCATGGTCTGCGACGGCGCCAAGCCCTCCTGCGCGGCCAAAATCGCCTTGGCCGTGGAGACCGGCCTCCTGGGCTACCATATGTACCGGGACGGCCAGCAGTTCTACAGCGGTGACGGCATCGTCACCAAGGGTGTGGAGAACACCATCCGGAACGTCGGCCGTTTGGCCCACGACGGCATGCGGGAGACGGATAAAGAGATTATCCGCATCATGACCGGCGTGTAATGAAATAGTATTTGGAGGAAAAGAAAGATGAAAATTCTGAAAAGCCTGCCCTTCCGGCTGCTGGTCGGCGTGGCGCTGGGTATCGTCGTGGGTCTGCTGATCCCCGATATCACCAAGCTCTCGGCGTCCGAGGCCGCCCTCCCCAGCGCAATCCTGCAAATCATCGTCACCGTCAAATATATCCTCAATCAGCTGATCTCCTTCTGCGTGCCGCTGATTATCATTGGCTTTATCGCCCCCTCCATCGTCAAGCTGGGCTCCAACGCCTCCCGGATGCTGGGCGTGGCGCTGCTGCTGGCTTACGTGTCCTCCCTGGGCGCGGCCCTGTTCTCCATGGGCGCCGGCTTCGCCATCATCCCCAGCCTGAACATCGTCTCCACCGTGGAGGGCCTGAAGGAAGTCCCCGAGGCCATCTTCCAGCTGGACATCCCCGCCATCATGAGCGTCATGAGCGCCCTGGTGTTCTCGGTGCTGATTGGCTTGGCCGCCACCTGGGTCAAGGCCAAGACCATCGCCAATGTCCTCCAGGAGTTCCAGGACATCGTGCTGAAGATCGTCACCAAGGTCATCATCCCCATCCTGCCCATTTTCATTGCCTGCACCTTCTGCACCCTCTCCTATGAGGGCACCATTACCAAGCAGCTCCCCATCTTCCTGATCGTCATCATCATCGTGATGATCGGCCATTATATCTGGCTGGCCCTCCTGTACGCCCTGGGCGGCGCCTACTCCAAGACCAACCCCATTGAAGTAGTCAAGCACTACGGCCCCGCCTACATCACCGCCGTCGGCACCATGTCCTCCGCCGCCACCCTGGCCGTGGCCCTGCGCTGCGCCAAGAAGGCCAAGACCCTCCGCGGCGATATGGTGGACTTCGGTATCCCGCTGTTCGCCAATATCCACCTGTGCGGCTCGGTGCTGACGGAAGTCTTCTTCGTCATGGTCGTCTCCAAGATTCTCTACGGCGCGCTGCCCAATGTGGGCACCATGGTCCTGTTCTGCGTGCTGCTGGGCGTCTTCGCCGTCGGCGCTCCCGGCGTCCCCGGCGGTACCGTCATGGCCTCCCTGGGCCTGATTATCTCGGTTCTGGGCTTCGACGACACCGGCACGGCCCTGATGCTCACCATCTTCGCCCTGCAGGATTCCTTCGGCACCGCCTGCAACGTCACCGGCGACGGCGCCCTCACGCTGATGCTCACCGGCTACGCCAAGAAGCACAACATCAAAGAAGAAAAGATCGACTTCACCATGTAATCCCTTCTGAACGCGCGGGCGCTGCGCTTGCAGCGCCCGCTTCTATTTTGCGCATTGCAAACGCTCCGGCGGCGCAAGCATACGGACGCGCGATGCGCGCCCCTACGGTGAACCCAGAAAAAACGTGTGAAACCTACAGGCAGCGCCAGTCATAAGGGCCCGCTGCAGATTTCCATTCTGCAGCGGGCCCTTGCATATTCATTTTCACATTTACGTCTGGGACTGATCGTCCGCGCTGTTCTGGGGCTTCTGTGCTGCACCGCCCTTTTTGCGCCGGCGGAGCACCGTCCGAATAAGCACTACCGCGACCACCACAACGATCGCCAGCAGCACCAGGCCGGGCAGGGCCGAGGCCAGGGCCAGCGTCAGGGCGCTGAGGAAGGCCACAAAGCCGCTCCAGCCGTCGGCAAAGGCATCCGAGAGCTTCTCTCCAAAGGTACGCTGCACCGGCGCGGTGGGCGTATAGACCTCCACCTCCTGAATCTCCAGGTTGACGGTGGAGTAAGCGATCCGCTGGTCCAGACTGCGGAGGTTCCGCTGGATGCTCTCGATCTCATAGCGCACCTCCGAGAGCCGGGCCTCCAGGGCGATGAGGCTCTCCAGGTCGCCGCTCTCCTCCAGCATGGCCAGCAGCCGTTCCTCCTGGATGTTCAGGCTCTCCAGCCGGGCCTCATAGTCGGTATACTGGGTGGTGACGTTTTCCTGGGTGCGGCTGGAGGAGATCACATTGCCGATGCCGTCGGTGTCGTTCAGGAAGGCCTCAAACTGGTCCGCCGGAACGCGGACGGTGTAGTAAGCCCAGCGGTCCACCACAGCGGTGGTGCCGTCGGCCATGGTGCGGGTGCTGCCGTCCACGGAGGAATCCTGCACAAAGCCGCCGCAGTTGGCCACGGCTTCCTCCAGCCGGGCCAGGGTGTCGTCAAACGCGGTGGTTTGCAGGCACACATAGCCGGAGTAGATGATCTTCTCGGTGAAGGCCTCCGGGTCCAGGGTTTCGCTCTCGCCTTCCTCAGTCTCTGCCGTGGAATCGGCCATGGGCGTCTCCGGCGCCGCGTCCTCCGTGACGACCATATCCATGTCTGTCATGGCGTCCATCCCGGCGGCAGGCGCCGACATCGCGCTGTTGGACTCCGTCGTGGCCGCCTGGTCGTAGGCAGCACTGTCGGCGGTTTTGGAAGCGGCGGAGCAGCCGGCCGGCAATCCCAGCAGCAGGAGTGTTGCCAGCAGCAATGCAAGAAGCTGTTTCATCGGTATTCCCCTTTCTTTCGTACATTTTTGCTATGCGAACGCATAGCAAAATTGGCCATGTGCCGCAAAAGCGGCACGGCCATAAAATCCCAGCGCAAGGGCCGGGACGGCCCATGCGCATAAAACTTCATGCGCCGCAAACCTCTGCCTGCTTTCGTGGTGCGCGCTTGGCGCATGAAGTTTTATGCCTCTCTACCAAAATGGACGAAAACAAGCACAAAATGTTCCAGGGAATAGAAAGATTTTTCAGCAATTTACACGAGCTGCCGTCATGGCCGAGACCTCGTAGGTCGTGCGGCGCTGGCTGCCCTCCTCCAGCACCTTCACATACTCCCGGCTCTGGAGGCGTCCGGTCAGCTCCAGGATGTCCCCCACGGCGCAGGCGGACACCAGCTCCGCCGTCCGGCCCCAAAAAATGCAGGGGATGTAGTCCGCCCGGTGGTAGGGGCGGTTCACCGCCAGCATCACATCGCAGATCTCCCGGCCCAGGGGCGTCTTCCGGTGGACGGGCTCCTTGCAGATGGCGCCGGTCAGCGCCACCTCGTTGCGCGGCGCCCCCTCACAGGCAGCCAGCGTCTCGGCGTAGACCGACACCACCAGCCGCCGCCCCGTGGGAGCGCGGTTGTTGAAGGAGCGAATCTGCCCGGTGATCTCCAGCATGGAGCCGCCGCTGACGTCCATGGCGCACAGCACCGGCTCGGGCACCAGAATGGGCAGGCAGTCTACAGCCCCGGAGAGCCGCTCCACCTCCAGGGAGAAGCGGTAAAAGCGGATGCCGTGGTTTTCGTGGGAAAGGGCGGGCAGCTCACACAGGGAGCCCCGCAGCGTGACGCGATTGGCCGAATGTTCCATTCCTCCACCTCATTTTCTTCGTATGGCACACTATATGTGCGCCGCGGGAAGAAAATACCGGCGGAGCCTCAGCCCTTGGCCCGGAGCCGGCGAAGCAGCGCCTCCAGATACGGCGGCAAGGGGCAAGTGAGTGTCACGGTCTCGCCGCTTCTCGGATGGCGGAAGGTGATGGCCCGGGCGTGGAGGCACTGGGTGTCCTGGCCCAGCTCCGGCTTTTTGCGGCCATAGACCAGGTCGCCCACAATGGGGTGGCCGATGTGGGCCATGTGGACGCGGATCTGGTGGGTGCGGCCCGTCTCCAGCCGGCACTCCAGCAGCGTGTACCCGGAAAACCGCTCCAGCACCTGCCAGTGGGTCACGGCGCTGCGGCCGTCGGCCACCACGGCCATGCGCTTGCGGTCCGTAGGGTGGCGTCCGATGGGGGCGTCCACGGTGCCGCTGTCAGCGCGCATCCCCCCTGTCACCAGGCAGACGTAGACCCGGGCCAGGGAGTGGTCCTGGAGCTGGGCGGCCAGGCTCTGGTGGGCGAAGTCGTTTTTGGCCACCACCAGCAGGCCGGAGGTATCCTTGTCGATGCGGTGGACGATGCCGGGCCGCAGGGCGCCGTTGATGCCCGAGAGGGAATCCCGGCAGTGGTGGAGCAGGGCGTTGACCAGCGTGCCGGACCAGTGGCCCGCCGCCGGATGAACCACCAGCCCCTTGGGCTTGTTGAGGACGATCAGGTCGCCGTCCTCATAGACGATGTCCAGGGGGATGTCCTCCGCCGTCAGCGCCAGCGGCTGCGGCGCGGGAAGCTCCACCTCCAGCGGCTCCCCCGCCTCCAGGCGGTCGTTCTTTTTGAGGACGCGGCCGCGGGACGTGACCTGCCCCGCCTCTAAAAGCCGCTGGGCGGCGCTGCGGGTGAGGGTGCCGGAGAGCCGGGCCAGCGCGGCGTCGGCCCGCTCCCCGCTCCGGTCAGCGGTCAGAATCATGGGGCTTCTCCTCCCTGGCCTGCCGGTCAAAGAACAGGACGTACACCACCAGCAAGATAGCGCCGCAGACCAGGAAGCTGTCGGCCACGTTGAATACGGCAAAGCGCATGAACTCCACCTCAAACATATCGATGACGTAGCCCAGCCGGAGCCGGTCGATGAAGTTGCCCACCGCGCCGCCGGCGATGGCAGCCAGGGCCCACAGCCCCAGGGGATGGGAGACCCACTTGCGCTTCACCGCCAGCACCAGCAGCGCCATTATCACCACCGTCATCACCACAAAGAACCACCGCTGCCCCTCCAAAAGGGAAAAGGACATCCCGGTGTTGCGCACATAGGTGAGATGGATCACGCCGGGCCAAACCGGCACAATGCCGCCCAGGGGAATATTCCGCACCACCAGATACTTGACCACTTGATCCAAAATCACAGAAAAGGCGGCAAATGCCGCCAAAATGCCATAAAACATACAGGCCTCCTCGCAGCTTTTCCCTCCGGCCACGCGGAGGATTTTTGTATATACTATACCATGACAGCGCAGCCGGAATGGTATAGTATGTCATCTTTTTCGGTTGCCCCGTCAGGGGCGAGAAAAAGGACTTTAATCTAAAGTATAATAGCCGTTTTGCGGCTATTATACCATGACGGCGCAGCCGGAATGGTATAATATGTCATCTTTTTCGGTTGCCCCGCCAGGGGCGAGAAAAAGGACTGAAATTTAAAGTATAATAGCCGCTGCGCGGCTATTATACCACGAAAATGCCGGCGGGACAACGGGTTGCGGCGGCCAAACGTCCTGTTTTCCAGACATTTTTTCCGCCCGCTCCCCTGCCTGTTTACAAATTGAAACAAAATTGTCGCGGAAATGTTGTTGCATCGCGGTGGCGTCTTGGGCTATACTGGAGAAGAGGCAGTGCGCGGATTGCGCGGCCCAATTTTATTCTGCAAGGAGGAGATCGCCATCCGTACGCAACAAAAGCGCGTCAAAAAGATATGGCTGATTGCCGGAATTGCCGCAGCGGCTGTGGCCCTCGCGGTGTTTCTCGGTGTTTTGATTTGGGGTTTGAGCTTGAAAAACGGGTCTCGCGTGTTTCCCAACATCTGCGTATCCGGCGTGAATATCGGCGGCATGGAGGCAGAGGAAGCGGCCCAGGCTCTGGAGAGCAGCTTGGCCTCCACCCACGCAACGCGCACGCTGACCGTCCAGCTGCCTGATCGCAAGCTGGTGTTCGATCCGGAGATGGCCAACTCCCCCATGGACACCAGCGCCATGGTCGACGCCGCCATGGCCTATGGCCGCGACGGCAGCGTTTTCAAAGTCATTTCCACCTATCACGCCTGCAAAAAGTCTGCCTATCTGCTGGACCTGGAGGACTTTCTCCAGGTGGACACCGAGTATATCCGCGAGCTGATCGACAAGACCGCCCAGGATGTGGCCCGGGACGTGGTGCAGTCGGAAGTGACCATGGATGAAGAGAACGAAGTCATCCGCATTCAGCTGGGCTACACAGGCCGCAGCCTGGACGCGGACAAGCTCTATGACACGGTGCTGGAGGCCTATCGCTCCGGCGACCTCTCCGACATCACCTTCAACTACGACCTGACGCCCTATGACATCGTGGACCTGGGCGCTTACTATACCCAATACTGCACCCCGGCCCAGGACGCCTACTACGACAACGAGACCAAGACCGTGGTGAAGGAAGTCGTCGGCTATGGCTTTGACCTGGCCGCCGCCAACCAGCAGCTGGCCCTGGCGGAGGAAGGCTCCGTCATTGAAATTCCCCTGGAGGTCATGGAGCCGGAGGTCACGGCCGAGGCCTATATGGACACCTACTTCCCCGATGTGCTGGCCTCCTTCAACAGTCCCTATCCCTACAACCCCAACCGCACCACCAACCTGGTGCTGGCCTGCGAGGCCATTGACGGCACGGTGCTGCAGCCCGGCGAGACCTTCTCCTTCAACGGCATCGTCGGCGAGCGCACCGCCGAAAAGGGCTACAAGGAGGGCATCATCTACGCCGACGGCGGCTCCAGCGAGTCCGAGGTGGGCGGCGGCATCTGCCAGGTGGCGTCCACGATCTACTACTGCGCCCTGCTGGCCGACCTGCAGATCGTGGAGCGGGAGCCCCATATGTATGTGGTCACCTACGTCAAGGAGGGCTGCGACGCCACGGTCTACTGGGGCTCTCTGGATTTCAAATTCAAAAACGACAACGCCACGCCGCTGATGATCAAGGCGGAGGCCTCCGACAGCTACGTCCGCATCCAGCTGGTGGGCACCAACGAGCATGACTACACCATTAAGATGACCTCGGAGTGCGTGTCCACCATCCCCTACGAGGAGATCGAAACGCTGGACGAGACCAAGCCCGTGGGCTACCGGGAGCTGGTACAAGAGCCGCACACCGGCTACGTCTATTGGAGCTACAAAAACTATTATGACCTCGACGGCAATTTCATCAAGACGGAAAAATGTGACATCAGTGAGTACGACAAGTACGACGCCAAGTATATCGTAGGCCCAGAGGAGCCGGAAGAACCGGAAGAGCCGGAGTTCCCCGAGGATCCGGATCTGCCGGAGGACCCCATGGCTCCCGACGGCGAAGAAGATTCGCAGGGCGGAAATATGTGGGATCAAATTCTCAACGGAAGCCTGTTCTCCTGAACGCCCCTGCGCAATACGCTGAAACAACATGCAAAAAACCTCCGGAAGCGGGAAATAAGCCTCGCAGAGTTTCGCCGCATCTCCGCGCTAAGAGCCGCCGCAAGCGGCGGTTGCGCTCCGAAACGCGCCTGCGGGCGCAGGCAGCGGCGAAATAAAATTTAAATCGCGATTTCCGGGGACATGCGCATCGGAAATCGCACTTTACGCCCCAAAAGGTTCGACAGCTTTTCGAAGAAAACCGAGAACCTTTTGGGGTGCAGTCCCCTTTGTCAAAAAAGCGTAGCTTTTTTG
>DVHE01000055.1 GCA_018712245.1 Candidatus Avoscillospira avicola
CACATGGCGGCATAGCTCAGTTGGTAGAGCATTCGGTTCATACCCGGAGTGTCATCTGTTCGAGTCAGATTGCCGCTACCATTCGGCCCGTTGGTCAAGCGGTTAAGACACCGCCCTTTCACGGCGGTAACATGGGTTCGATTCCCGTACGGGTCACCAGGAACCGGCAAGCACCTGCTTGCCGGTTTTCTTGTATTATCTTTTCTGCCTCGAAGTATTTTGTGCAGGCCCTTTGAGGGGCGCGATTTTGTGAAAGGGAGGCTCCCAGTATGTATCAGCCTTTGGCCGACGAGCTGCGGCCCACGGAGCTGGAGGAGGTCTACGGCCAGCAGCATATTCTCGGACCCGGCGGCCTGCTGCGGCGGATCATCGAGAGCGGCACTGTTCCCAATTTGATTTTCTACGGGCCCTCCGGCGTGGGCAAGACCACCGTGGCCAACATCATCGCCCGCAGAACCAAGCGCAAGCTCTGCCGCCTTAACGCCACCACGGCCTCCTCGGCGGATATCCGGGAGATCGTCTCCCAGCTGGACACCTTTCTGGCCCCCAACGGCATTTTGCTGTACCTGGATGAGATTCAGTATTTCACCAAAAAGCAGCAGCAGACGCTGCTGGAGCATATTGAAAGCGGCTCCATCACTCTGATCGCCTCCACCACGGAGAACCCTTATTTCTATATTTACAACGCCATTCTCTCCCGCTCCACGGTGTTTGAGTTCAAGCCCATCGGGCCGGAGGAGGCGGAACGGGCCGTCCGGCGGGCCATGGCGTACCTGGAGCAGAAGTCCGGCCTCCAGATCCAGGAGGAGCCGGGCGCGGTGGCGCACATCGCCCAGGGCTGCGGCGGCGATTTGCGCAAGGCCATCAACGCTGTGGAGCTGCTCTTCACCGCCGGAAAGGCCCAGGGGACCGTGATCCCACTGACGCTGGAGGACGCCCAGGCTGTCTCCCAGAAATCCTCCATGCGCTATGACCGGGAGGGGGACCAGCACTTCGACGTCCTCTCGGCGCTGATGAAATCCCTCCGAGGCTCGGACCCGGACGCCGCGCTCCACTATCTGGCGCGGCTCCTGGAGGCTGGCGATTTGGCCGGCGCCTGCCGGCGGATCCTTTGCTCCGCCAGCGAGGACATCGGCATGGCCTATCCCCAGGCAGCCTCCACTGTCAAGGCCTGTGTGGACAGCGCCCTCCAGCTGGGGCTGCCAGAGGGGCGGCTGCCGCTGGCCCAGGCCTGCATTTTGCTGGCGACGGCGCCCAAGTCCAACTCGGTGGTGATGGCCATTGACGCCGCCGTCCGAGATGTGCGGGCCGGAATCACCGGGGCTCTGCCCCGGGAACTCCAGAATGTCCATGCCGATGGCACAGGCTTTGAGCGGGAGCAGGGCTACCGCTATCCCCACGACTACCCCGGCCACTGGGTCCGGCAGCAGTATCTGCCGGACGAGCTGGTGGGGAAAACCTATTATCACTACGGTGACAACAAGACGGAGCAGGCCGCCCGGAAGTACTGGGAGGCCATTCAAGGAGGGTCGGACTGATGGCGATGGATGTACAGTTACAGGACGTGCTGGTGATGAAAAAGCCCCACCCCTGCGGCAGTCGCCAGTGGCTGGTGCTGCGCAGCGGCATGGACTTTCGTCTCCGGTGCCTGGGCTGCGGCCACGAGGTGATGCTGCCCAGGAGCAAGGCGGAGAAGAACATCCGGCAAATTCTCCGGGACGGCACGCCGGTGCCGCTGAAATAGCGCCCGGCTGCAATGCCTGGAGCTTTTGATGTAAACGCCCCCAGCTTGTCGCGAAGCAGCGGACAAGCTGGGGGAGTTTTGTTCAGCCGTCCTCCTCGTAGGGGAGGCCCTGGCGGTAGCGCTCCATGATGCCCCGGAAGATCTCGGCGCAGGAGGGCGGCGTCCAGGTGATGGCATTGGCGCCGGCTTCAATGGTGGCGGTGATGGATTCGTCGGTGGGGCCGCCGGTGGCGATGATGGGCATATCGGGGTAAAGTGCCCGGATTTCCGCCACGATGGCCGGCGTCTCTGCGGCGGCGGAGACGTTGAAGATGCTGACCCCTGCCTCCACCCGGGCGGCGAAGTCTGTATCGGCCCGGACCACGGTGGAGATCAGGGGGATATCCACCGTGCGGGATACAGTGCGCAAATGCTCCAGAGAGGTGGGATGGTTGGCCACCACGCCCATGGCGCCCTGCATCTCGGCAAAGGCTGCCATGTGCGCCATCCGGTTGCCCTTAGTGAGGCCACCGCCCACGCCCACGAACACCGGCACGTCGGCTGCCGTCAAAAGGGCCTGGGTAATGACCGGCTGCGGCGTGAAGGGATAGACGGCGATGATGGCGTCGGCGTTGACGTTTTTGATCACGGCCAGGTCGGTGGAGAAGACCAGCGACTTGATCCGCTTGCCGAACACCATGATGCCGGAGCAGCGGTAGATGGCTTCGGGGACTTTCAGAGCGGATTTGCGGTATACGCCCTCAATGGGGGTGGGGATACGCTTCATGTGGCCACGTCCTTTGCTGTACATTTTCCCCAGTATAGCATAGAACGTTGGAGAAAAGAAAAACAGAGTGTTAAAACTTTCCCCAGGCGGCGCGAAATACCGGGCCCTGGCAGGCGCTTACGCTCTGCGGCGCAGCGCCTGCACGCCCGCAAACAGCACGGCAGCCACCGGCCAGATGATCCAGGTGCGGCCCCAGTCACCGGTGAAGAAGCTGAGGCCCAGGTAAATGGCGACGATCAAGCACCAGTAAAAGGCTGCCAGCGGGTCGTCCTGCTTTTGAAGCGCCTTTTTCTCCCGGGTGTAGTCGCCCTCCTCCAGGAGGCGGGCGAAGCTGCCCCAGACGATACACCGCCAGACTATCAGAAACACGCCCACCGCGGCGAAGGCCAGCAGCAGCGCCACGCAGCACAGCGTGAGAAATTCGTCTTCCGCCATGGCGGAGAGCATCAGCGGCACCATGCCCAGGATGCAAAGCATCACGCCGCCGGCGATGCTGGATTTGAAGGTGCTTTCAAACTGCTCCTTTTTGGTTTCCACCATGCCTGCCACGCCGTAGACCAGGGAGATGGGCTCCCGCTCCAGATACGCGTAGCGGTGGAGCTTCAGACCCTCGGTGATAAAGCAGTAGACCGCGCCGGCTGCCAGCAGCAGAAAAATCGCCGCGCCCAGGCCGCCGGCCATATCCTCCGTGATGGCCAGTTTGCCGTAAGTGGCGGCGCCGGCGAGCAGGATCAGCGCCACCGGCGAGAGAATGCACACCGCCACGCCCAGGGCGATTCGCCAGGCGGCGGCAGCGGCTTGGTGCAGATAGCCGTTGGCCTCCTCCAGCGTAACGGTACGGCGGCCCGCCTCGGCGGACGCCTCGGCGTCGGGGGCAAAGCCCGGCTCCTCCGGGGCGTCGTCCTTGAGGAGATAGTCGGTGCTGACGCCAAAGAGCTGGCTCAGCTTGAGAATTTTGTCCAGGTCCGGCACCGAAACCATGGACTCCCACTTGGAGACCGATTGCCTGGAGACCTGCAGCTGATGGGCCAGCTCCTCCTGAGACCAGCCCTGTTCCTTCCGCAGCTTGATGATTTTATCCGCTAATATCATGGGGTCCTTCCTTTCCCGACGGCTGATGCCGCGGCGTTGTGTTGGGTTCATCCTAGCAGCGCGGGCCGGTTTTTGCCACCAACCGCACTGTTCCATCTGTCAACCGGCAGTTGCAACCGGGCGCACGGGCTTGACAGGCGGCAAAAAGGCCCCGTGACGGGACATCACGGAGCCGGTTGCGCTATGGATTGGCGTCTTTTGCTGCCTTGCGGACTGCCACGGGACGCAGGAGCAGCCAGCTGCAGGAGAGCAGATAGACCAGCGCACCGCCGGTCAGCGCCAGATTGCGGGGCGTCGCGTCTGCCAGGGACGCCGCGTTGAAGAACACACTGCCCAGGCAGAAGAACACCGCCAACCGCCGCCGGCCCCGGTCAAAGGCGAAGGCCCCCAGCTCCAGCAGGGCGCACATGGTGAAGATCAGCGCCAGCAGGGCGTAGCAGTAGTCCAATATCACCGGGTCGCTGCTGAGCGTGCGAAAATCCCGGGCCAGCCGCACGCCGAAAAAGATCACCGGCAGGAAAAACAGCGCCGGATGCAGCCGCTTGCCCTGGAGGTTTCCCACGGCCACTGCCGCCCAGCACACCGCCGTGAAAATGCCGGCCAATGCCAGCAGGCGATCCGAGGCCGCGTTCGGGGAGAAGAACATGATGAAGCTGCCCAGCAGCACGCCGAAGGCGCCCAACATCATGCCCACCGCCGCTTCCAGCGACCGGCTGGAGATGGCCTGCCGGACCGGACAGCGGCGCAGCCGCCAGGCGAAGACCGCCAGCAGGACCACCACAGCCACGGTAAAATACGTAAAGAAGCCGGCGCCCGCGCCGGGGCGGATCATGCCGGTCTCGTCATAGGCCGTCAGCAGCTGCTGCCGCCGGAGGAAAAAGGCTGCCGCGGACAGCGCGGCGACGATCCCCAGCGCCGGCCCTCTTCTCAATCTCTCTTCCATGAAACACCACACACTTCCGTTCATTCCTGCCTGTTAGTATATCACAGCTTCCCGCCGATGGAAAGGGAATTTCCTACAGCCGGTACATCCGGCTGACGATTTTTTCCCCGCCAAAGCCGATGCGGTGGTAGAGGGCCAGCGCCCGGGTATTGGTGCTGGCCACCCGCAGCGAGAGGGTGGGGCCCGGCAGCCGGGCCAGGGCCGTCAAGGCCAGGGGATAGCCCAGGCCGCGATACTCCGGCAGTACGCCCAGGCCCTCCAGCTTGTTCTCGCCCAGCTCCGCCACTGCGGCGGGGACGCCGTCGCGGTAGACCAGAAAGGCCAGATTTTTCCCCGCCAGCCGCTGGAGGTCTCGGTGGTCGTAGCTGGCGTGGCCGGGCATCCCGGCAAAGCAGCGGTTGTAAACAGTCAGGTAGTCCTGGCCGTTCTCCGCCGTCAGGGGGGTGAGGGGCGGGGCCTCCGGCGGCTGGGGCAGGGCGTCCCGTTCCATGGTCAGTTCCCACACGTCGTAGGCGTGTTCCGCCGGCAGCGTCCGGGCATCCCAGGCGCCGTAGACCGTTTCCGCTCCGGCGGCCCGGCAGAAGTCCCGGCCCTCGGCCAGAAGTCCGGCCAGATTGTCCTTCCACACAGAGCGCACCAGCACATATGCCAGGCCCGAGGTGGGAATTTCCTTCAAAATCAGCGTCGCCATACCGTGGACGCCGGTGAAGATCGGGATATTCTGCATGGCTTACCTCCGGGGGATGGAGAAGAGGTCCATGGCGTTTTCCCGGGTGGCCTTGGCCACGGCCTCCACGGGGAGGCCCCGAAGCTGGGCGATCTTCTCCACCATTTTGGGGATCATCGTGGAGTCGCTTCGCTGGCCCCGGTAGGGCTCGGGGGCCATGTAGGGACAGTCGGTCTCCACCAGCAGCCGGTTCAGCGGCGCCCACTGGGCCACTTCCACGGCCTTGCGGGCGTTTTTGAAGGTGATGACGCCGGTGAAGCCCAGGTACCAGCCCCGCTTGACCAGCTCCCGGGCCATTTCCAGCGACCCGGAAAAGCAGTGGAACACGCCGCGGACCTCCGGAAAGTCGTCGAGGATGGCCATGGCGTCGCCGTGGGCCTCCCGCTCGTGGACGATCACAGGAAGGCCGAGCTCCCGGGCCAGGGCCATCTGCGCCCGGAAGGCCTGCTGCTGTACGGCCCGGGGCACGTCCTCGTAGTGGTAGTCCAGGCCGATCTCGCCGATGGCCACCACCTTCTCCTTTTGGGAGAGCTGGCGGTACATGGCCAGGGTGCCCTCGTCCACATGGTCGGCGTCGTCGGGGTGGGAGCCGACGGCGGCGTAGATGAAATCGTACTGCTCGCTGAGGGCAATTGACTGGAGGGAGGACGGCAGATCGCAGCCCACGTTGACGATCAGCCCGATGTCGTGGTCGGCCATGGCGCCCAGCAGCGCCGCCTGGTCCTCCCGAAAGCGGCGCTGGTCGTAGTGGGCGTGGGAGTCGCAGTACCAGACCTTATCCATGGTCATGGCCGCAGACTTCGCAGTCGCCGGTGCAAAGGGCCTCCTGGTCGTAGGCGATGCCGTGCTTGTCGTAGTAGTCCTTTACTGCGGCCTTCACGGCCTGCTCGGCCAGGACGGAGCAGTGGATTTTGTTGGCCGGCAGGCCGTCCAGCGCCTCCACCACGGCCTTGTTGGAGAGCGTCAGGGCTTCCTCGATGGTCTTGCCCTTGATCATCTCCGTGGCCATGGAGCTGGTGGCGATGGCGCTGCCGCAGCCGAAGGTGTTGAACTTCACGTCGGTGATGACGTTGTCCTTCACCTTGATGTACATTTTCATGATGTCGCCGCACTTGGCGTTGCCGATCTCGCCGATGCCGTCGGCGTCGTCCATCTTGCCCACATTGCGGGGATTCTGGAAATGATCCATGACTTTTTCACTGTATAACATAGGAAACACTCCTTTAAAATTACGATCAGGTTGGGAATTACCGGGGATGATGGGGGACAACCCCTCCGGCGCTCCGCGCCACCTCCGCTTACACAGGGGCGGCTTATTTTAAATCAGATGTGCTTGCTTGCCGGTCTCCAGCGCCTCCCACACCGGGGAGATGCCCCGGAGGTATTCCACCACCTGGGGGACGACCTCCAGGATGTGGTCCACCTCTGCGGCGGTGTTGTCCGCCGTGAGGCTCAGCCGCAGAGAGCCGTGGGCGATCTCGTGGGGCAGGCCCAGGGCCAGAAGCACGTGGCTGGGGTCCAGGGAACCGGAGGTGCAGGCCGAGCCGGAGGAGGCCGCCACACCCTTGGCATCCAGCCACAAAAGCAGGCTCTCGCCCTCAATGCCCTCGAAGCAGAAGTTCACCGTGCCGGGGCAGCGCAGCGTCCTGTGGCCGTTGAGGCGGCTGTGGGGGATTTGCGCAAGCCCGTCGATCAGCTTTTCCCGCAGGGCCGTGACCTGCTCCATTTCCCGGGGCAGGTTTTCCGTGGCCTCCTGGAGCGCCGCGGCCATGGCCACGATGCCGGGGAGATTTTCCGTGCCGCCCCGGCGGCCAAACTCCTGGGCGCCGCCCTCGATGAGAATCTCGGGACGGATGCCCTTGCGGCAGTAGAGGGCGCCGACGCCCTTGGGGGCGTGGAACTTGTGGCCGGAGAGGGAGAGCATATCCACGCCCAGGGCCTTCACGTCCACCGGGATGTGGCCCACGGCCTGGACGGCGTCGGTGTGGACCAGGACGCCCTTCTCGTGGCAGAGCCGGGCGATTTCCGCCACCGGCTGGATGGTGCCGATCTCATTGTTCACCAGCATGATGCTGACCAGGGCCGTGTCGTCGGTCAGCGCCGTGGCCACGTCCTCGGGCCGGACCACGCCGTCGGCGTGGACGTCCAGATACGTCACGGTGAAGCCCTGCTTTTCCAGCCGCTTCATGCTGTGCAGCACGGCGTGATGCTCAAACGCCGTGGTGATCAAATGCTTTTTGCCTTTTTTGGCGCCCAACACCGCGCCGGTCAGCAGCGCCTGGTTGTCGGCTTCGCTGCCGCCGCCGGTGAAGTAGATTTCCCGGGGCTCGGCCCCCAGGCAGCGGGCCACTGTCTCCCGGGCCTGGTCCAGCCGTTCCTTGGCCCGCTGGCCCACGGTGTGCAGGCTGGAGGGATTTCCGTATTCCTCGTTTAAACAAGTGAGCATGGCTTCCACTGCCGTGGGATGGACCGGCGTGGTGGCCGCGTTGTCAGCGTATACGTACATGGTGCAGCACTCCTTTATGTAACATGGTTCAATCTAGGATGGCTCCAAGGCCCCTTTGTGTAAAAGGGGCTGGCACGGCGTTAGCCGTGACTGGGGGATTGACAACCCCTCCGGCACGGCTTTGCCGTGCCACCTCCCCTTACACAGGGGAGGCAATGGGCAGATCACCGTGCAGCAGGTCCTCCAGTGTCACGGCGGAGAGGCATTGGTCGATCTGCCGGTCCAGCAGCTGCCACAGCGGCAGTGTCTTGCAGCTGTCGGCCCGGTCACAGGCCTGTCCCTCCAGAGACGGGCAGGCCACCGGCGCCAGCGTTCCTTCTGTCATGCGGAGAATTTCCGCCGCGGTGATCGCGCCGGCAGGCCGGGACAGACAGTAGCCGCCGTCCTTCCCGCGCTGGCTGCGGACCAGCCCCGCCCGGAGCAGCATGGCCACAATGGTCTCCAGATACTTGGCCGAGATCTGCTGCCGGTCCGACACTTCCTTTAAGGAGAGGTAGCCGGCGTCCTGGTGTGCCGCCAAATCCAGCATCACCCGGAGGGCATAGCGCCCTTTGGTGGAGATCATCATTTGCCTCACCTTCCTTCGTTTTATATCCCTATATTACTATAGGAATTAAGGAATTTCAAGTACAATCTTCCAGCGCGGGCAAAATTGTCGCGCTGCACCAGTTGTCCCGGTGCATGGGTCCAATAATTATGAAAATTCGCCAAAACGCGCAAAACCCGCCGGGATCGCCGGCGGGCTTTGCAGAACAAAACAAGAAAGAGGAAGACAAAATAGCCGGGCAGCTGCGCTGCCGGAAGACAGACATCCGTTGCAGCAAAAGGGGGAACACACAGCGGCGGCAGCGCCAGCCATGCCGGCTTGTTCTTGGGACGCAGACAAATGTTCACGCCCTGCTTATGGTTTGGATTTTATCCCCTTTGGGGCACATTGTCAAGTGCGGCGCCGCACTTCTGTAGGATCGCATAATTCCCATAAATATCCGAATGGAATTTTATTGAAAACACCGGAGTTTTTGGATGCTGTGCCCAAATATATTCTATAAATTTGGAGACTCCAGCCATCGGACTTCAGTCAAATGCCCCCGCCGTCAGGCGGGGGCATGGCGCTGTATTTTGTGGAATTACTGGGCCAGCTGCTCCAGGGCAGCCAGCTTCAGGCAGGTGCAGAAGACATCCATGGCCTGCTCCAGCTCTTCCACCGGGGGAAGGCTGGGGGCGATACGGATGTTGCTGTTCTGGGGGTCCTTACCGTAGGGGAAGGTGGCGCCCGCACCGGTCATCACGACACCGGCCTCTTTGCACAGCGCCAGCGTGCGCTTGGCCAGGCCGGGCTTGGTGTTGACGCTGACGAAATAGCCGCCCTTGGGCCGCTGCCAGGAGGCGATCTCCAGCGGCGCGATCTCGCTGTCCAGCCACCGGAGGACGCACTGGAACTTGGGCCGGAGGATCTCCGCGTGGCGCTGCATCAGCGCCAGGGTGTGTTCCTTGTCCTTCAAATAGGCCACATGGCGCAGCTGATTGACCTTGTCGTAGGAAATGGTCTGGACCGTCATGAGCTTCTCCATATAGGCCACATTGTCCACGCTGGAGGCCATCACAGAGATGCCCGCACCGGGGAAGGTGATCTTGGAGGTGGAGGCGTACTCATAGACCATGTCCGGGTTGCCGGCCTCGCGGCAAAGGGTGAGGATGTCGGCAAAGGGAACAAAGGGGCCGTCAAACTCATGGACGCAGTAGGCGTTGTCCCACATGACGGTAAAGTCCGGGGCGGCGGGCTTGAGGGCTGCGATGCGGCGGATGGTCTCGTCGGAGTAGATGATGCCGTCGGGGTTGGAGTACTTGGGTACGCACCACATTCCCTTGACGGCGGGGTCCCGCACCAGCTCCTCCACCAGGTCCATGTCAGGGCCGGTGGGCGTCATGGGCACGACGATCATCTCAGCGCCGAAGGATTCGGTGACCTTGAAGTGGCGGTCATAGCCGGGGGCGGGGCAGAGGAATTTGACCTTGTCCAGCTGGCACCAGGGCTTCTCGCTGTGCAAAAGGCCGTGGGTGTAGGCCTTGGAGATGGTATCATACATCAAGGTGAGGCTGGAGTTGCCGCCGATGATGCACTCCTCGCTCTTGCAGCCGAGAATGTCGGCAAAGAGCCGCTTGGCGGCGGGGATGCCGGTCAGTTCGCCGTAGTTTCTCACATCAATGCCGTCCGACACGCAGTCAGCCGGGTTGACCAGTACCGTCAGAATATCGCTGACCAGATCCAGCTGCGCCTTGCCGGGCTTGCCTCGGGCCATGTTCAGCTTGAGACCTCTGGTTTTCAGGTCTTCAAAGTGGGCCTGGACCTTCTGGTATTCCGCTTGACGATCCTGGGGCGCCAGAGTATGGTATGCAGCACACATGGGAGATCATCCTTTCTTGGAAAGTTCCTCCTTATTATACCGCCTTTCCGCCAAAGCCGCAAGTGGAGATCGCCGGTATCCGGCTCCCTGGGAAAGGTTCTCTGCCGATGCGTGGCCAATTTGCTGGAAATGGCCGCGGTTTCTCCCTTTTCTGCCGCCTAAAATGGGGAAAACGCTCGGCCCATTCCCGTATTTTACCGCAAGTGGCAAAAAAGGAAGCCTAGGTTTTTGGATATAATAAACAAATTTTTATTACCTCTATTGACAATTCCTCCAAATGCTAGTATGCTGACTTCAGAAAGAAAAACCAATCTCTAATAGATTTCGGTACTGCTGTACCGACGAATCAGAAAGGAGTATTCCTTATGGTGACAACGAAGCATTTCCACAACATCGAAGAGCTGCAGCAGGTGCAGTATCTGGCCACCCAGTGCCCCCAGGATGTGGGTCTCCACTCTGAAGACGGCAGCGTCATCGTGGACGCCAAGAGCTTCATCGGCCTCTTTGCCCTGGACTTTTCCAAGCCCGTGATGGTTGTGAGCGAGGATCTCGCCTTCCACAAGAAGATCGCAGACATCGGCGAAACGCTGGAGTTCATGCCTGAGAGCCTGAAGGATCAGATCTATAAATAAGTCTCGATGCAAATCCGCCGGACCAATGTGGTCCGGCGGATTTCTTGTATAACGAAAACCACGCGATAGTCGCGTGGTTCAAAAGAGCTTAAGCGATAAGTCAGACAAAAAACTCCTAATGTGTTAAATTAAAAGCGTGACCTGCCAGTTACGCCAGAAAAACACATTAGGAGGACATTAAAATGCCGGAGCAGAATAATGCCATAAACAGTCTAGCACACACGAAATGGAATTGCAAATATCATATGATTGTTTCTTATTAGGAACACTGTAAATACAAGGCTTTTCGGGGCCTGCAATCCGAAAAAAATAATATTTGATCTATCACATTACGCAGAAAGCCGTCCAGGTGCTATCTTGGGCGGCTTTTTTGCGTGGATAGACCGGAAGGAGGCAGAAAAATAATTACAGAAATTTAATCCTCAAAATTGTGCAACTTTCACGAAAAGGAGGTTAGTGAATGGCAGATGAAAAACTGAACACGGGCCCCGAGGCGCAGAAAACCGAGGAGGCCCCCGCGCCCGCTGTGGCTGATCCGGCCCACGGGGAGGCCGCCGTTCCCGAACACCCGCCGGAACAGGCCGGGCCTGCCGAGCCCGGCGATGTGGTAATCTCTGCGGAGCAGATTGACGCGCTCATGGCAGAAAAGCGGCAGGCGGCCCGAGCCGAGGTGGAAAAGGCAGAGGCATCCCGTGAACCGGAAGCTGGGGCTCCTGCGCTGGATCGTCCTGCCGCTGAAAGCGAGAAAACCGAAAAGCCGCGCCGGGGCCGTCCTCCTAAGTCTGATAAGGCGGAACGCACCGGGCCGGAGGCTGAAAAGGAACCCAAAAAATCCGGGCCCCGCAAGGGCCGCCCCTCTAAGGCTGACAAGGCGGCCCCCGGCGAGGCCCAGCCGTCCAAACGAGACAAATTGTCCCGAAGTGGCGGGAAAGCTCCCGATGCTCCTGTTCCCCCGGATACCGGAAAGGATAAGCCCGCAAAGGAGGCCGCTCCCCCGGAGCAAGGTGTGACGGAGCCGGCTGTGCCGCCCCGTCCTGTGGAGGAGGGAAAGCTGGTCTATCTGAAACTTTCCGAACTCCATCCGTTCCATACATTCCGTCCCCATCCGTTCAAGGTGCGGGACGATGCCAAAATGCAGGAAACCGTGGCATCCATCAAGCTCAACGGCGTTATGGTGCCCGGCCTTGCCCGCCCGGAAAAGGACGGAAACGGCTATGAGATTGTGGCAGGCCATCGCCGCTGCCGTGGCAGCGAGCTGGCTGGGCTGGAGGAAATGCCCTTTATTGTCCGGGATATGACCGACCACGAGGCGGTGGAGGCCATGAAGGACAGCAACAAGCAGAGGGATCAGACGCTCCCCAGCGAACTGGCCGCCCTTTTGGATCTGGAGGTAGAGGACATCAAGCAC
>DVHE01000056.1 GCA_018712245.1 Candidatus Avoscillospira avicola
GGCCGTGGTGGCCGCCGTGCCGTGATACCGGGCCATGAAATTGCGCTCCGGCATCATCTCCAGGCCTGTCACCTTTTCCAGCGGGAGGGTGGCCGCCGGGCCGTTTGTCTGCCGGAACACCAGCCCCGCCTCTGTCTGCTCCATGAAACAAGGGCCATCCTGGGGGAAACCGGGCAAACCCTCATAGTGCATCATGCGGGCCTCCACCGGGAGGTCCTTTTTCTTTCTGCCAAACATCTCAACACCATCCTCCTGTTTTGACGGTCCGCACCCAATACTTGAGGAGCTGGATGTATTCCTCAAGCGGGAGATTTTCCGCCACCTCTGCGTTATAAAGACTGGTCATGTACTGCATCCAGGTTTTCCGGCCTTGCAATCTGATTTTCCCAATGTAGGCAGAACTTGTGGAAACAGATATTGCACCGTTTGCCATGCGGGTGAGTGACATATAGGTGCTCAAGCCCTGCCCAATTAAGGCATCTTCAAAAGCCCAAAAGAAACGCTCCTCATCCGGGGTGATAGCGTATTTTTCAGATGAGGCCGTTGAGTATTTCACATACAAGGGCCGCCGAACTGGAGCGGGACCGGCGGCAGGGCGTGACAAGCCCAGCCGTTTCAAAATGCCCATGGACACCGCCTCCTTTGCACTTCCATTGTACGGTTTCACCGCCACTGTGTCAAGTGTTGGAGCCCAAAGTGACAATGACAAGTCAAATAGGCACACTATAATTTACATTGTGGAGGTGATGCTGGTGATAGCAGAACGAATAAAAGAACTCCGGCAGGCACGGGGCTGGACCCAAGCAGACCTTGCCCGGCGGCTGAGTATAACCAGGAATGGCGTCAACTCCTGGGAGCAGGGACTTTCTACACCGTCCCCGGCATCCCTGGTGGACCTGGCCCGGCTGTTCTCTGTGTCCACGGACTACCTGCTGGGCGTGGAGCCCTTGAACACCGTGAATGTGACCGGCCTGGATGAGCGGGATGTGGCCATCCTTGCGGAGCTGGCAGACCGACTGAGGCAACACAAGGCCGATGAATAAACAGGGGCCCGGAACAATCCGGGCCTCAAATTTTTTCTTGACACTATACAACTAAAGTAGTATAATGAGGGCACAACGGAGGTGAGCGTGATGGACACCAAGAAAAACAGCAAACTGCAAAATGCCCGCCTGGACGCCGGGCTCTCTCAATCCCAACTGGCCAGCGCTACCGGCCTAAATGTGCGGACGCTCCAATGCTATGAGCAGGGGGCCAAGGACCTCAACGGAGCCAAGCTGGCCACGCTCTTGAAACTCTGTCTTGCCCTTGACTGCAAGCTGGGGGACATCTTGACGGATGAGGAAACGGTCAAGCTGCTGGAGCAGTACACGGCGGCATAAACGGCAGATCGGAGCGGGGCGGAAACGCCCCGCTTTTCTTATTTCTGGAGGTGCAGCATGAACCACAAGGACGCAAAGCATTTTACATGGGACCAACGACTGACCCTTGAGCGGATGCTCAAAAAGGGATTTACCAAGGCCGCCATTGCCAGCGCTCTGGGCAAGTGTGAGCGGTCCATCTACTACGAGATCAACCGGGGCCTTTGCGTCCAGCAGACCTCTGGCTATGAGTTTATTGAGGTGTACTGCCCGGAGGTGGCAGAGCGGAGATATAGGGAATTTCTGAAAGAAAAAGGCCGGGACCTCAAAATTGGCAAGGACCACGCCCTGGCCAGGAGGCTGGAGGAGCTGGTCATGGTCCACGGCTTTGCACCTGGGGCCGCCCTGGCGGAGATCAGGAACAACGGAGAAGTCTATGACACCGTGATATGTGAAAACACGCTTTATAATTACATCTACCGTGGGGATGTGTTCCTCCACCTCACCCCGGACCACCTGCACAATAAAGGCCGCCGCCATTATGCCGCAAACAGCAAACGGCAGGCCGCCAGGAGCTCCAACGGGAAAAGCATTGAAACCCGCCCCCAGGAGGTCAAGGGCCGGGGCAGTTTTGGCCATTGGGAGATGGACAGCATCATGGGGTGCAAGGGCTCCAAAAAAGCCCTCCTGGTCCTCACAGAGCGCCGGACACGCATGGGCATTGTGATGCTCCTGGAGGACCACACGGCGGCCAGTGTGGTCAAAGCCATCAACCGCCTGGAGCGCCGCTTTGGCAAGCTGTTCTACAAACTTTTCAAGTCAATCACCGTGGACAACGGCTGTGAGTTTCAGGACTTCGAGGGCATAGAGGCCGCCCACCGGCGCAAGGGCAAGCGGACCGTGGTGTTTTTCTGCCACCCATACAGCGCCTTTGAGCGGGGCTCCAATGAGAACATGAACAGGCTGATTAGACGATTTTTCCCCAAAGGCACCAGCTTTGACACCGTGACGCCGGAGGAAGTGAGGGCAGCAGAAAAATGGGTGAATAGCTACCCCCGCAAGCTGCTGGGGTGGCAATCGGCGGCCACACTCTTTGAAAAAGAGCTCCTCTCCGCCTGACAGAGAATAAGAAAAACAGCCGGATGAGATTTACCCATCCGGCTGGCTTGCCATGTTATTTTGTTGTGAAAACGCCCAATAAAGGCGCTTTTTATTTATGCTCTTTGCCGTTTTTTCTTGACTTATGCAAATTTCTATTGACTTTTAGCGTCAATAATAATAAAAGTGATTTCATCTTTTATTTTATTTTTGTACGTTTTCGACGGGATTCGACCATATTCTGGTCCGGCTTCCAAGAGAATGGCAAGAATTACGTCATAGAATCCATGCTGAGCTGCTCCGGCGCCTGGCGCGGACGGCTCATGTGCAGGTGTTCGTAGGCCTTCTCTGTGACGCAGCGGCCGCGGGGTGTGCGGGTCAAAAAACCGATCTGCATCAGGTAGGGCTCGTAGACGTCCTCCAAGGTGACGGCCTCTTCGCCGATGGTGGCAGCCAGCGTCTCCAGACCCACAGGGCCGCCATTGTAGTTTTCGATGATGGAGGCGAGCATCCGCCGGTCCGTGGCGTCCAGTCCCAGGTGGTCCACCTCCAGGCAACTGAGGGCGTGGTCTGCGGCGGACCGGGTGATGACGCCGTCGTGGTAGATTTGCGCGAAGTCGCGGACGCGGCGCAGCATCCGATTGGCAATCCTGGGCGTTCCCCGGGACCGGGAGGCGATCTCCGCCGCACCGGCGGGGTCGATTTCCATGCCCAGGAGCGTGGCGGAACGGGTGACGATTCTGGAAAGCTCCTCTGGGGTATACAGCTCCAGCCGCAGCTGTACGCCGAACCGGTCCCGCAGGGGGCTGGAGAGCTGTCCGGCCCGGGTGGTGGCACCGATCAAGGTAAACCGTGGCAGGTCCAGGCGGATGGAGTTGGCGGACGGCCCCTTCCCCACGATGATATCGATGGCGAAGTCCTCCATGGCGGGATAGAGGATTTCCTCCACGGCCCGATTGAGCCGGTGAATCTCGTCAATAAAGAGAATATCGCCAGGGTTGAGGTTGGTCAGCAGTGCCGCCAGGTCTCCGGCCTTTTCAATGGCGGGGCCGGAGGTGATGCGAATTTGCACGCCCATCTCATTGGCGATGACGCCGGCCAGGGTGGTCTTGCCCAGGCCGGGCGGGCCGTAGAGCAGCACATGGTCCAGCGGTTCATTGCGCCGCCGGGCGGCCTCGATGTAGACGGACAGGTTGCCCTTGGCCTTTTCCTGTCCGGTATAGTCTGAGAGCAGCTTGGGGCGGAGACTCAGCTCTCCGTCGTCCAGAGGAGTGAGAGACGTCGTCACCAGGGGCGCTTCATAGTCCTGCGAAAAATCCAAACTCATATGGCCCCTCCTTTACTGCTTCACCATGGCCCGCAGTCCGGCGCGGACGATCTCTTCCACCGACAGGTGTTCCACATCCACGCCCTTGAGGGCCAGGCCGATTTCGCTCTGCGAGTAGCCTAGGGCGGCCAGCGCAGCGGCGGCCTCGGTGGCTTTCCCGCCGGGCGCGGCAGCCGCCAGCGGTACAGGCGCGGCGCCGTCCTGACCGGGCAGCGTCCCGGTCAGCTTGTCCTTCAGCTCCAGCAGGATGCGCTGGGCCATCTTCTTGCCGACGCCCTGGGCAAGCATCAGCGTCTTTTCATCTCCAGTCACCACAGCCAGGATGAACTGATCCGGGGTGACGGCGGAGAGGATCGACAGCGCCGCCTTGGGGCCGACGCCGGACACGGCCAGCAGCCGTAAAAAGAGATTTTGCTCTTCCCGGGTGGCAAAGCCGAAAATGTCGAAGGCCTCTTCTTTGATATAGCAATAGGTAAATAGCTTGCAGGGCTTTCCCAATTGCAGCTGAGAGAGCGTGTAAGCCGTGGTGTGGCAGGCGTAGCCCACGCCGCCCACGTCGATCACCGCCAGATTGGCCTCCAGTACGGTGACGGTGCCGTTGAGATAATAAAACAAGGGAACTCCTCCTATGGCGAATGGGATGTTTGCCGGAGCAGGCTGGTGGATGTGCGGGCATGGCAGAGGGCCACGGCGATGGCGTCGGCGGCGTCGTCAGGCCGCGCGACCCGTTCCATGTGGAGCAGACGGCGGGTCATATCCATCACCTGCTTTTTGGTGGCATTGCCGTAGCCCACCACGGCCTGCTTGATCTGCATGGGCGTGTATTCGTAAATGGGCAGCTGATTCTCTGCCGCTGCCAGCAAAATCACGCCCCGGCCGTGGGAGACGCCGATGCCGGTGGTGACATTGTGGCCCCAGAAGAGTTCCTCAATGGCCATGGCGTCCGGGTGAACGGTGTCGATCAGCTGCTGCATATCCCGAAAAATCACTTGCAGGCGCTGGGGAAAGTCCATCTGCGCCGGGGTGGTGATGGTGCCGTACTGCTTCAGCACCAACACGCTGCGGTTTACCTCCACCACGCCGAAGCCGATGGTGGCATAGCCGGGGTCTATACCCAGAATCCGCATGGCTCAGCGGTAGGCGACCATCCAGTAGCAGGTTCCCAAAATGGCGAACACCACCACGACGATCAGAACCCAGGCGAGAACCAGATGATGCAGCGGCCTTGGGGTATAAGAAGGCTGCTTTTCTGCTTCAGCCTCATTCTGTTGGGCGCTGAAGTGTTCCAGCTCCTCAGGCGTGTGGTCCATGGTCAACATCCTTTCCAGTGCGTCCGGCGGGCGCTGCCGCGGGACGAAAGCATCCGTTTGATTGTGCGTATTTTTGATTATTATACCACACTTTCCCGGGAAAGCACAGGGCTATTTTCCCCTGCTGCATGGCATTGCCGGAAATGGGGCATACTGCTGGCATCGAAGCGCGGGAGGGAGCAGTATGCTCATTTGCTTTATTCGCACCATCATACTCTATTTCTTGCTGATTTTGGTCATTCGGCTCATGGGAAAGCGGCAACTGGGCGAAATGGGGCCGACGGAGTTCGTGGTCGCCATCTTGATTGCAGACCTGGCCTCTGTACCCATGCAGGACCTGGCCATTCCCCTGCTGTCCGGCATCATTCCCATTCTGACCATTCTGGCGGCGGAACTGCTGCTGTCGGTGATCTGCTATCACTGCCCCGGGATGCGGCGACTGTTCAGCGGCAAACCGGTGATTTTGATGGAGGACGGCGTGCTGCTGCAAAAGAACCTGAAAAAGACCCGCATCACGCCGGATGAGCTGACGGAGCTGCTGCGGGAAAAAGACGTTGTGGATCTGCGCACGGTACAGTATGCAATCCTGGAGACCAATGGGCAGATCAGCGCCCTGGTCTACCCGGAGCATCAGCCGCCCACAGCAAAGGAAGCGGGCGTTACGGTGGAACAGACGCAGCTGCCGGTGACGATTATCAGCAGCGGAAAACTGCTGCGGGAAAATCTCCCGGTCGCCGGCAGGACTGAGGACTGGGTGAAAAAGGTACTCCAGGCCCACCGATGCGACGTTTCCCAGGTGTATCTTCTGACGGTGGAGCCGGGCGGGCAGCTTTACCTGAGCGTAAAGGAGCGGGCATGAGGCATATCATCATCGGCGTGCTGATTCTACTGGCCGTCACGGGCTTTACGGCGGCGTCGGCATGGTACGTCTCCGATGCCGTGGCGCAAACCGCTGCAGAGCTGGAGCAGGCCTACCAGTATGCCCAGTCGGAGCAGATGGACTTGGCGAAAGATTGCGTGCAGCAGGCCTCCAACCTGTGGGATCGCCACGGGTCGTATTTCGGTACGGTGCTGCGCCACGATGAAATCGACGGCGTGGTAGGAGAATTCGCAAAGCTGAAGGTGACCGTGGAAGCGGGAGACCCGGATGAATTCATGCCCACCTGCGCCGGGCTGCTGGCGACGCTGCGGCACATTCAGGAGATGGAGCACTTGTATTTTTCCAATCTATTTTAAACAGAAAAAGCCCGTGCCGCTTTGGCGGCACGGGCGTAGACTGTCAAAAAACTATGATAAAAGCCACCGTGACAGAGAAGCGGGGGGGTGTGTGCGGGGGGCAAAGGGCCCACCGCACGTTCAATCAGGGTGTTTTTGCAACTTTATGAAAGTTGCAAAAACTAAGTCAGCGTGTCGAAAATACTTTTTCGACACGCTGAGCCCGTGCCGTCGAAGCGGCACAGGCGATCTCAGCGCTCTTCCAAAATCTTGGTCAATTCATTCATAAAGCTGTTGATGTCTTTGAACTGGCGGTATACCGAGGCAAAGCGGACATAGGCCACTTCGTCCAGGGGTTTGAGCCGCTCCATCACCAACTCGCCGATGCGCTCTGTGGAGACCTCACGATCCAGAGAATTTTGGATGATCTGTTCGATCTCATCCACGGCGCGTTCCAAATCCGCCATGGCAACGGGGCGCTTCTCACAGGCCCGAACCATGCCATTGAGGATTTTGCTGCGGTCAAAAGACTGGCGGCTATTGTCTTTTTTCACCACCACCATGGGAAGGCTTTCCACGGTTTCATAAGTCGTGAAACGCTTTTGGCAGGCAAGGCATTCCCGGCGGCGTCGAATGGAGGTGTTGTCCTCCGAGTGGCGCGAATCCACCACCTTGCTCTCCTGATAGCCACAGTATGGACATTTCATAAGAATGCTCCCTTCTCTTTACAAGCATACGCCCATATTATATCATAGTAGCAAAGGATTTGTCTATCCTGTGGAGGTGGTTCCTTGCAGCGTTTGCGTTCCCTCAGCCAGCTGTGGCAGCCCTTTACCAAGAGCAGAGCATCGCTATATGCTTCCAGCTCGTCCTTTTACATTTTGTTGTCCGTATTTCCCGCAGCACTCTTTCTGCTGACGCTGCTCCCCTACCTGCCCATTTCTCTGGAGAGCTGGATGGAGGGGCTGGAGCAGATTGTACCCCAGCCCTTTTACCCGGTGGTGGACTATGTCTTCGACACCGTGAAGACCAATACCACCCTGACGCTGCTGTCTGTTTCAGCGCTGACGACCCTCTGGTCCGCTTCCAAGGGCGTCTTGTCCATTGTAGACGGGCTGGAGGCGATGTTCCGGCGGCAGCGGGAGCATCGGTATTTGCACCGGCGCCTGACCTCCATCGTGTATTTTCTGATCATGGCCCTCTCTCTCAGCGCGATGCTGACCATCCATGTCTTTGGAGAGACACTGCTCGCGGCGTGTATCCGTTGGTTCCCCGGACTGATCCGCGGTGCGGCCCTCGTCTATCGCCTCCGCTCCCCCTACCTGCTGGTTCTCTTTGGCCTTCTGTTTGCTCTGATCTATTGGCTTTTCTCCAAGCGGGAGCTGCAATTCCGCTGGTGTTTTCTCGGCGGGCTTGGAGCGTCGGCCTGCTGGGTGCTGGTCTCCTGGGCTTTTTCAATTTATGTAAACTATTTCGCCGGCTACGTGAAGCTGTACGGCGGAATCGGACTGCTAATCCTCACGTGTATTTGGCTGCACATCTGCCTGCTACTCTTTTTGTACGGCGCACTGGTGGCCGATCTGCTCCACCACCGGAGTTACCACCCTCTGCAAATTCTCAAAGAGACTTTTTCCCGGCGTTAATGAAAAGTTCATTTGGTTTTTCGGGGAAAATGTGGTAGAATAATCGGGATTTAGAAAGGGTGAACAGCAAAATGTTTGGCTATGTGCTGGCAGACAAGTCAAATCTGTCGGAGGCGCAGTTTCAGCGGTATCGAAGCTGCTACTGTGGACTGTGCCATGAAATCGGCCGGTCCTATGGCTCCTTGCAGCGCCTGGCGCTCAACTACGACATGGCCTTTCTGGTGCTGCTGCTCACCTCCCTCTATGAGCCGGAGGAGCGGCAGGACAGCGTCCGCTGCGTGGTTCATCCCTGGAAGCCCCATGATCACTGGGTGAGCGCCTGCACGTCCTACGGCGCGGCCATGAATGTGGCGCTGGCTTACTACCAGCGAATGGATCGCTGGCAGGACGACCACAGTCTGCTCTCCCGGGCGGAGGCACAGCTCTTTGACGGCGCCATGGGGTCCATCCGTGCGGCCTATCCCAGACAGATGGAGGCCATCACAGCTGGGCTGGATGCGCTGCGCAAGCTGGAGCAGGCGGATTTGCAGGACCCGGACCAAGGCGCCAACGCCTTTGGCGCGCTGCTGGCAGACCTGTTCGTCTTCCGGGAAGATCGCTGGGAGCCGCTGCTGCGGCAGCTGGGCGCTTCTCTGGGCCGGGCCATTTATTTGATGGACGCTTTACTGGATTTGCCTGCCGACCTCAAGCACGGCAGCTACAATCCGCTCCGCAGCCGCGCCCAGGCGGGGCTGACCAAGGAGACATTTTTGCCGGTGCTGCAGCTTTTGATGGGCGAATGTACCGACGCCTTTGAACGGCTGCCGTTGGTGCAGGACGTGGAACTCATGCGCAATATTCTCTATTCCGGTTTTTGGCTGAAATACCATCAGAGTTGCCGCAAGGACAAGGAGGCCACCCATGTTTGATGATCCATACCGTATTCTAGGCCTCAAGCCTGGCGCTTCGGAGGAAGAAGTGAAGCGGGCGTATCGCCAGCTGGCAAAAAAATATCACCCGGATATGAATCCGGGCGACCCCTATGCGGCAAAAATGATGAACGATATCAATGCCGCTTATGACCAGATCAAAAATCCGCCCAAGCAGACCACAACGCAGTCGGCTTATGATCCCTTTGCCGGTTGGCAGCACCAGGAGGATACAGAGCGTACCCAGCGCACAGAATATCAGGCGGCCAGGCACTATATTCAAGTGGGCGCTTATCAGGATGCCGCCTATGTGCTGCACTCGGTTCCCACACAGGCCCGAAACGCGGAGTGGTATTTCCTCAGCGCCATCGTCAACACCAATATGGGAAACCGAGTTTTGGGCTATGAACAGATCAACCAGGCCTGCCGCATGGACCCCAATAACACGGAGTATCAAATGATGCGCGAGCAGATTGAGCGATATGGACAGGCATACCAGACCCGGCAGCAGGGCTTCCACTTTGATATGGACCCGCGGCAACTGTGCTTGGGACTGTGCATCTGCTGCAATTTGCTTTCCTGCTCCACACCTGGCTACCTCTGCTTTTTCTGCTGAAAAATGCCGCCTCTTTTGAGGCGGCAATTGGATTTACTTGCGCATGAAGGAAAGGCAGTCGGTACACTGATCCATGGTGGGATTGCACTCATGGGTACCAACCTTGATCTTGTTGAGAGAGCAGTAGTTCTCCAGATCGCAGTGGTGGGCGCACTGGCTGACAGTACACTCAATGGACTTGTTGGCCTGCGTTTTCATGTTTCTTCCCCCTTTATTGGATTACAGCTCTAGTATCTCCTGCAAGGGCGGGATTATACGCAGCGGCCGTGGAAGAACACGAAATTACAAAAATTTGGAAATTTTCTTGGCTGTCTCCACTACAATTTGCGTGGCACGGGTGAACTGTTCCGATTCAATCTGCCGGAACATACCGATGATGCCAATGGCATAGGGGACAGCGCCATTCTGGTCAAAGATCGGTGCAGACACTGAACGGAGTCCGGTCTTATACTCCCCGTTTTCAATGGCGTAGCCCTGGGCACGGATTTCCACCAGCTCCCGCTGCAATTGTTCCGGCGTGGTGATGGTGAGGGGGGTGTAGGGAGCCAGGACCGTTCGGCTCAAAACGGCTTTTCGCTCTTGTTCCGGCATATAGGCTAAAAACAATTTGCCCTGGGACGTACAGTGGATGGGCAGCCGGCAGCCCACTTCCGCAGCTGTGTTGAGGCCTGTGCGGTTGTCTGCGCGGTCCAGTGTAATGACTTCACCGCGGTCCAAAATCGAGAGGAATACAGCCTCCCCTGTCTCATACGAGATATGTTGGATGAAGGGCTTGGCGATTTCAATGATGGTCCAGGAATTACTGAGGGTACAGCCATATTCAAAGAGGCGAATCCCCAGCATATAGCGGCCATCGCTGTCCTGTGCCACGGTTGAAAACTCCCGCATGGTGGAGAGGAGTCCGTGGACGGTACTCTTGGGCCAGCCTGTTTGCGTGCTGATCTCCGCCAGGGTCATGGGGCGCTCCGAGGCTGCCAACAGATCCAGCAGACGCATCGCTTTGGCGACAGATTGAATGATCTTTCCCTCTTGCATCTGGTTCGACCTCCCCCATATTTTTTCCCTATTTTAACATGAAAACCATGAAAATTCAATTCTTCACATTCCGTTTCCTTTGGACAGATCGCACAAATTTGGAGGTATCTTTTTTATGTCACTATTTCTGGTTGACTATGAAAACGTCAGCGCTTCCGGCCTGACTGGCCTGGAAAAACTGACGGAAGAAGACGTTGTCTATATTTTTTACACAGAAAATGCGGACCGGCTGACTTTTGACGCCCACCAGCGGCTGCTGGAGAGCCGTGCGCAGGTCCGGTACTACAAGGTGGAAACAGGCACCAAGAATGCCTTGGACTTTCAGCTGGTGTCTTTTTTGGGATACATGGTGCATGAGCATGGCCAGAGTGCTTTGTATCACATCATCTCCAAGGACAGCGGCTTTGACAGCGTCTGCCACTTTTGGGAGAAGCAGAACATCAAGGTTCTGCGGGTCTCCAACCTGGACGTGGAAAAGACCTGCCGCCAGGATCAGGAGCTGACGAACAAGCTCAAAGAACTGCTGGAGGAAAAAGATGTCCAGGTGGTCATGGGGATGATTGATAAATATAAGACCAAGCAGGGCCTCAACAACGCCCTGATGAAGCAGTTCGACAACAAGAAGACCAGCGAAATCTATCGGATCATCAAGCCCTATATCGCTAACAAAAAGGCATAGTGTACGCAGGGACTGCCTTGCGTTTACATTCGCATCATGTATGGCGAGGCAGTGCCGTGATTTGTTTGATTTTCCTGGTTAGGGCCGCGCATATCATATATTTTACAAAGTTTTTACTGACCGCGGGTAGCTTCTTAACGCTGCCCGCTGTATTATTAATTTTAGGGGTGTTTTTTTGAGTTGGAGAAATCCGCCGTTTCCTCAAAAGGCATTAGGAAATGGTCACAATCGTCCGCGCCCTCAGCTATAAAATCATCCACCGGCAAGGTCTGCTTGCCTGAACAGGAATCGATGGATGCGCGAAAGGAGAACAGCGATGGATCAGGTCATCATTTACGCCAGCCGATACGGAAGTACATATCGGTATGCGAAACAACTGTCCGAGCAGACCAATATTACGGCAGTCAGCTATAAGGAAGCGCCTGATCTTTCCAGAACGCGCACCATTATCTATATGGGCGGCCTATATGCCGGAGGCGTCCTGGGGCTGGCGAAAGCCTTGCGGGGCTTTTCCATTCAGAACGGGCAAAAGCTGCTCCTCGTTACGGTAGGGCTGGCCGACCCCAAGGAACCAGAAACCAGAGACAATATCCGCGCTTCCCTGCAAAAACAGCTTTCCCCGGAACTGATTGAACAGGCGAAGATTTTTCATCTTCGCGGCGGGATCGATTATCATAAGCTCTCTTTTGGCCACAGGATGATGCTGAAGCTGCTGTACCAATCTCTTCGCAGGATACCTCCGGAAAAACAAACGGCGGAAAACCAGGCAATCATAGAAACTTATGGGAAGCAGGTGGATTTCACGGATTTCCAAGCGTTGGAACCGATTATTCAAGAAATACAACAGAAGATGGCGTGATTAGGCCTGGTTTAGATGGCGCAAACAGCCTGCTTATCCAACTTCCTGTTATCGGATATACGGAACAGGCGGTTGTTTACGCCATGGCAGACCGGCTCCAGCCGGAAAAGCTCCACCCAACCGTAACCGCCGCGGCCGGTGTACGGCCAATATCCAATCATGTATCCCCCGTTCCTTTGCCGCAAGCGGCAGGGGAACGGGGGATGTTTGTATGGAATATCAAATATCCAGTGCGGCGTGGTAACCCCAGTAGACGGCATTGGTAATGGTAGAGACGCGGGAAGCGTCGCCGATGACGCGGACGAAGGGGGCGCTGCCCAGGAGGCTGTTCACCACGTCGGTCCGGGACCGCTGGCCCAGGGCGCAGATGACGCTTGTGCCGGGAATCAGCACCTGCTCCCCTGTCTTGGTTTCGCAGAGGATTCCGTCGGGCCGCACTTCCAGGCCCTTGCAGCCTGTGTGGACGGTGACGTACTTCTCGATCTCCTTCAGGAGCAGAGGACGGTGGCGGACATTGGCGTCGGGTGCCAGAGCGTCCCGCATCTCCACCAGGTGGACCTTCTTCCCCTCCATGCCCAGATGGATGGCGCACTCGCAGCCGGCCAGGCCGCCGCCGAAGACCACCACATCGTCGGTGACTTTATCTTTCTCCAGATAGTAGTTGTTAACGACTACTACATTGCCGCCCTGGAGGCCGGGGATCGGCGGCACCAGCGGCGTGGAGCCGACGGCGATGATCAGCGCGTCCGGCGCCTCCTGCTCCACATACGCCCGGGTCACTTCTGTGTTTAGACGGAACTCCACACCGGCGTCTTTGGCCAGCTTGGCATAGGTGCCGGAGAGCTGATACATCTCATACTTGAAAGGCAGGGCTTGCTCGCTCTTGAGGATGCCGCCGACCTGGCTCTCCTTCTCGCAGAGGATCACCTGGTGGCCCCGCCGGGCCGCAGTATAGGCGGCGTAGAGGCCGCCGGGGCCGCCGCCGGCCACCAGGACCTTCTTTTTAACTGGGGCGGGATAGACCACGTCTCCCTCCAGCTCTCGGCCGATCAGCGGGTTGACGGTGCAGCGCCGCGTGGCCGTGGCGGCACGTTCTGCCATGCAGGTGAAGCACCGGAGGCACCGGACGATGTCCTTATCCCGGTTGGCCATGACTTTGTTGGGCAGAAACGGATCGGCCAGCAGGGCACGGCCCATGTAGACGATGTCCGCTTTGCCGGAGGCGATGATCTCCTCGGCCATGGCCGGGTCGTTGATGCCGCCCAGCGTGGCGACAGGAATTTTGACGTGCTTCTTGATCTCAGCGGCCAGATACACGTTGCAGCCGTGGGGCTTGAACATGGAGGGATGGGTGTCGCCGAAGCCCCGCTGATACGTACCGGCGGAGACATGGAGCAGGTCGATGCAGTCTTCCAACTGCATAGCGATCTCCACGCCGCCGGACAAGTCGTAGCCGCCTTCAAACAGCTCAGAGCCGCTCATACGGAACTCGATGGGGAAACCGGGCCCCACGGCTGCCCGGACGGACTCCAAAACCCGGCGGGCAAAGCGGCAGCGGTTCTCCAAAGAGCCGCCATATTCGTCGGTGCGCTTGTTGAAGTAGGGCGAGAGGAACTGGTTGATGAGCCAGCCGTGGCCGCCGTGGACCATAATCATCTCAAAGCCGGCCCGCTTGGCCAGCCCCGCCACGCGGCCATAGGCCTCGACAATGTCGTCGATCATGGGAACAGTCAGCTCGCCCACTTCCACACCGTCGGGCCGGACGCAGGCCGAGGGACCCCACTGCGCCAGGCCATGCTGGCGACTCTTGTCGGTCATGTAAGTGCCGGAGTACATCCCGGAGTGTGACAGCTCCACGCTGGGAATGGCCCCGTGGCGGCGGATGGCATCGGCAGTGTAGGTGAAGGAAGCCAGAGAGTTAAGGATGGCCGTGTCCAGATGATAGGCGTGGGAGCCGTCGGTCTGGGGATGGACCATACACTCGCTGACGGTGACGGCGCCGGCGCCGCCCTTGGCCCGCAGCTCATAGAAGGCCGTGGACTTGGGGCCGATGCAGCCGTCATTGGTGATGTCGGTACCGCCCATGGGCGCCGAGAAAATGCGGTTGCGGAAGGTCACTCTTCCGATGGTGATGGGCTGACAGACGTGGGGGTATTTGTACTCCATGTGCATCTTCCTTTCTCCGAATGGCTTGTCTATCTGAACAAAGCACCCCGGCGGTGCTGTGGAAGGCTCCGTCGGGGTGCTTGCATTATCTAGTTCTTAGATCATGCTCTCTTCCCAGCAGGCGGGAGCTTCCAGGCCCATCATCTTCACGATGGTGGGAGCCACGTTGGCCAGGCCGTAGTGGCCGTCTTTGATGACATACTTGGTATCAGGATCCCAGATGATAAAGGGCACCGGGTTCAGAGAGTGGGCGGTGCGGACTGCGGTCTTGCCCTTCTTGGTCTCGGTCATCTGGTCGGCGTTGCCATGGTCGGCGGTGACGCAGACCGTATAGCCGTACTGCTTGGCAGCCTCGATGATCCGTCCCACGCCCGCATCGACGCACTCCATGGCTTTTACAACGGCCTCCATGACGCCGGTGTGGCCCACCATGTCGCCATTGGGGTAGTTGCAGCGGAGGAAGTCAAACTTGTGGGAGGCCATATTCTCCACCATCTTGTCGGTGATCTCCTTGGACTTCATGGCCGGCGCCTGATCAAAGGGAATGACGTCAGAGGGGATCTCTTCATAGACCTCCAAGTTTTCATCCACCTTACCGGAGCGATTGCCGTTCCAGAAATACGTGACATGGCCATACTTCTGCGTCTCGGAGAGGGCGTACTCCCTTACGCCGTGGGCGCAGAGGACTTCGGTCAGGGTGTTGGTGATCACCGGCGGCTGCACCAGGTAATGCTCGGGGATATTGAGGTCGCCGTCGTACTGGAGCATACCGGCAAAGTGGACGCCGGTGTAGTCGCCCCGGTCAAAGTGCGTGAAGTCCTTGCGGTCAAAGGCCAGGGAGATCTCCTGGGCACGGTCTCCGCGGAAGTTGAAGAGGATGACGCTGTCGCCGTTGGCGATCTTTGCCACGGGCTGGCCGTCGCGGGCCACGACGAAGGCGGGCAGATCCTGGTCGATGCAGTTAAGCTCTGCGCGGTAGGTCTCGATGGCGGTCTTGGCATCGGGGAACTGGCGGCCAATACCCTGGACGTGGGTGCGCCAGCCGGCTTCCACCATGGGCCAGTTGGCCTCATAGCGGTCCATGGTGATGGTCATACGGCCACCGCCGGAAGCGATCTTGTACTCGTGGGTCTCGTCGCTGAGCTCTGCCAGCACATCCTCCAGCTGCTGGACATACTCCAGGGCGGAGGTGGCAGGGACATCACGGCCATCGAGGAGAATATGGCAATAGGCCTTCTTCACGCCGTCAGCCTTGGCATGGCGCAGCAGAGCAAAGAGATGATGGATGTTGGAATGAACATTGCCATCAGACAAAAGGCCCAGAAAATGCATGGCTTTGTTGTTTTTAACACAGTTTTCCGTCAGGTCGATCCAGGTGGCGGACTTGAAGAGCGTGCCGTTTTCGATGCTCTCGCCCACCAGCTTGGCGCCCTGGGAGTAGACCTGGCCGCAGCCGAGGGCATTGTGCCCCACCTCGGAGTTGCCCATATCCTCGTCAGAGGGCAGACCCACCGCGGTACCGTGGGCCTTGAGCCAGGTGTAGGGGCAGGTGGCAAAGAGCTTGTCCAGATTGGGGGTATTGGCAACCGCCACAGCGTCGCCGCTGCCGCCGTCACCTTTGCCAACGCCATCCATAATGACCAGTACAATCGGTTTTTTCATCGAAACTCATCCTCCAAATACTTTGCTGCAAAATTGATATACACGGGGCACATCTGCCGCTTCGTCATGCCGGGCGGGGCCACCAGCTCCTTACATTCGAGGTGCCCGTAGGCGTCGCGAAACGCCTTCAAAAATGCATGGGATTTCTGGCTTGCACGGTTATTTTCGTCGCCGTAGGCGAGGCCCAGTGCCATCAGAGCGCCGGTGACGGCACCGCAGACTTCTCCGCAGCGCATCCCGCCGCCAAAAAACGCGCCCAATCGGAACGCCGTTTCCGGCTCCATGTGAAACTTTTGGCAGCAGCACCCCAGCACCGCCTGGCAGCAATTCCAGTGGGCGTCGTGCAGCTGCGTCGCCTGTTCTTCAAAACTCACAGAATCGATCCTTTCTGAACGCTATAGCTCTATTCTACACTATTTCACCGGTTGATACAATGGGAATTTTCAAGTTTTACCCAAGGCAGCGGGAACAGGGGCTGTAGCCTGCCTCCACGGCGGCGTCGTAGCTGGAAAAGGTGGTCTGATTCTCCGGTGCGGGCAGGCTGGAGCAGGTGGGCAAGTGGAATTTCTGAGAATTGACGTTGCCGATGTAGGTGGTGCCGCCGCTGAACTGGCCGGATCCGTCATATTCTGTGGGATTGGTGACAGCGGCCTCTCGCTCCGTAGAGACGGTGATCTCCGTGCCGTCGCTGGTGAAGACGACGTCGCCCTGGAGGTCCGTGCGGTACACTGCGGCGCCCAAATCCCGGAACCGTGAGAGTGCTGCCTCGTCCGGGTGGCCGTAGGTGTTATCTTCCCCCACCGAGATCACCACCGCCTCAGGATCGACGGCCCGGAGGAAGGGATAGCTGGAGGAGGTATCGGAGCCGTGATGCCCGGCCTTGAGGACGTCGGCCTCCAAGGCTGCGCCGGCATCCAGGAGGTCTTCCTCGGCGGTGCGCTCCATGTCGCCGGTGAAGAGGAAGCTGGTTTCACCGTAGTCCACCCGCAGGACGATGGAGGTGTTGTTTGGGTCGTCATAGGCCTCCTGCGGCCCCAGAACCGTCACTTGGGCCTCTCCCAAAGGAAAGACGCTGCCGGGCTCCGGGCAGGTGAGCGAAAGCCCCTGGGCCTCGGTATAGGTGACAAAATCGGCAAAACACTGGCTTTCATACTCCGTCACCGGGCACCAGACCGCGTCGGCTTCGAAGGCGGCCAGCACGCCGGCCAGGCCTCCCACGTGATCCTCGTGGGCGTGGGTATTGACGACGTAGGAGAGTTCCTCCACGCCCTGGTGCTGCAAGTAAGAGACGACCGTTTGAGAATCGGCCACATTGCCGCCGTCGATGAGCATTGCTTCCCCGTCACACTGTAAAAGGATGCTGTCGGCCTGCCCTACGTCGATATAGTGGACCGTCAAGCCTGCGCCGCTGACGCTGCCGCTTTGCGTCTTCTCAGGCAGCTCGCAGCCGGTGAGCAGCAGTGCCAAAAGGACGAATAGCACCGCCAATCGCTTCATGCAAATCACTCCTGTTCCGTTCATATCCGAATATTTGTTCTATGATACCACAGACAGCGCTGCTTTTCCAGAGGGGCGCGGCGATTGTGTTGCGGACGCCGGTGTGATAAAATAGAAAAAAACGACCTGGGAGGCCGCCATGGAACAGCTGACGATGAAAGTGATCGCCCATATTGAAAACGACTATACCGCCAAATTTGCCATCCCCCGGCAGAGCGGCTTGGTGGAGGGCGTGGTGTCCACCATTGTCTTTGAGCCGGGATACCGCAAGGAAAACGCCTTCCGGGGGCTGGAGGGCTATTCCCACCTGTGGCTGCTCTGGATTTTTTCCAAGGCCATTCGGGAAGGCTGGTCTCCCACGGTGCTTCCGCCACGGTTGGGCGGCAAGACCCGCATGGGCGTCTTTGCTACCCGCTCTCCCTTCCGGCCCAATCCTGTGGGACTTTCGTCGGTGCGGCTTTTGGGGGTGGACCTCCGCACGGCGCGGGGGCCGGTGCTGCGGGTGGCCGGCGCCGATTTGATGGACGGCACGCCCATTGTGGACATCAAGCCGTATCTCGCCTATACAGACAGTCATCCCGATGCCCTGGGCGGCTTTTCCGACCCGGTCCGGGATTACCGGCTGGAGGTGGTCTTCCCTCCTGCCCTGCTTCAGCAGGTGCCGGAGCGGCTCCGTCAGAGCGTGCTGGAGATTTTGGCGCAAGACCCGCGGCCCTCTTATCAGCATGACCCGGAGCGGGTGTACGGCGCGGCCTTCGGCGGCTGGGACTTCCGGTTTCAAGTGCGGGACGGGGTGCTGACCGTGGTGGAGGTGGAAAAACTCCGGCAGGACTGACACCCGACGAAAAAAGTGCCTGTTGCAGAATCGTTCCATTCTGCGACGGGCACTTTCCTCAAAAGTCGCTCAGAGATCGTCCGCGTCCTGCACCGGGCGCTCTCGGGGGTCCATGGGCTTTCCGGTATAGCTGCCCTGGGGGTCCGTGGGGCTGGGCGGCTCAGGGGTCAAGGTTTTATTTTTCTTCATAAAAAATCGCCTCCGGAGCTAGGATGCCCCGAAGGCGAGAAAGCATACGCAATCAATTGTATTCCGGATTTGGCATTTGATCGGCGCGCCCTGTGATTTCCAGATAGAAGGCCGCCCGGGAGGCGGAGACATAGGGTAAGAGCCAGAGCAGCCCAATCCCCAGCGTGAGAATGCTGAGCAAATACCACCCGATAAAGCTCAGCTCCAGGCAGAAGAGCCGCCCCTTATTGCCCTGCATCAGCCGCTTCGATTCCCGCATGGCGTCCAGCGCGCCCAGATCCGGGAACTCCGCCATCAGGTAGGGCATCATGGCGTAGCGATAGATGGCGATGATACCGGGGATGACCAGCAGTAAGCTCCAGAGCCAGACGAAGATGCTGCGCAGAACCACCATGCAGATTCCCGCCCAGATGCGATGAAACCGGGAGAAGAGGTCTCCGAAGGAGACACGGCGACCCCGGATCAGATTGGTGTGAAATGCGGTGTAGCCCATCTCTGTACAGCCGCCGATGACCAGCGTTAAAAGGGACATGACGACGAGTATGGTTGCAAAAATCGTCAGCAGCTCCCGGCTGAGAAAATAGGACAAGTCCAGCGTGTCGCCGAAGTAGACGGAATAGGTATTCTGCGAGTTGACAGAGACAGAGAGCGCGGGATTGCCGCCAGCCAAAAGAGCGTAAACAAAGCCCACGGCGATGGTGACGCCCCAATGCCCGCGCAGGGCCGCTCTGGCCCGCCGGCGAAAATCTTTGGCGCACATAGAGAATTCTCCTTCCGATTTCTTTACAAATATGGGAAAGGGCGGCTACTCCCCTTCCGCCATCCGATACCCCACGCCGATCTCCGTAAAGATGTACTGGGGCTCAGCGGGGTTGGCCTCCAGCTTGCGGCGGATATTGGCCATGTTAACCCGGAGGATTCGATTGTCTCCGGCGGCGTTTGGCCCCCAGACGTGCTGGATGATCTGGTCGTAAGTCAGGACTTTACCGGCATAGCGGGCCAGCAGGGAGACAATTTTATATTCGTTTTGCGTCAGATGGATATCGCTGCCGGAAAGCTGCACCCGACGCTTTTCCGCATCCACCGTCAAGTCCCGGCAGTGGTAGAGGCTTATTTGCTGCCCGCTGGAGCGCTGGGCTGCGTGGCGCAGCGCGGCCCGCACCCGGGCCAGCAGCTCCGAGGTGCCGAAGGGCTTGGTGATGTAATCGTCTGCGCCGAAGTCCAGCGCCATGACTTTGTCCCGCTCGTGAGACCGGGCGGACACCACCAGAATTGGCACCTGGCTCCACCGGCGAACCGCCTGGATAAACATCTGCCCGTCGGTGTCCGGCAGCCCCAGATCCAGAAGCACCAGGTCGGGGCAGCGGGAGGAGAGCAGCGTCATGGCGTCCTCACCGGTGGTGGCGGTCAGGACCGTGTAATTGTTGGAGGTAAGGATGGTCTTTATAAAGTTGCGGATGTTGCGCTCATCCTCCACCACCAGGATATGATAGTCGTTCATGGGTATCCTCCTCCAAAGGCAGGGTAAAGCGGAACACAGCGCCGCCGGCGGGGGCATTTTCAGCGTCCATGTCGCCGCCGTGGGCACGGATGATGGTGCGGCAAACTGAGAGCCCGATGCCCATATTCCGTTTCTGGTCGCCATTTGAATCATCGCTGGGCAGATGGGTTTGAAAGATCTTGGGGAGCAGCTGCGGGTCGATTCCGGCGCCGTTGTCCCGGACTTCAAACAACGCCAGTCCGCCCTCACGCCTGAGAGAGACATGCACGTGATTTCCGCCCTGGGCATGGTGGACAGCGTTTTCCATCAGGTTCAGCAGCACCTGCTCAATCAGGATGGCGTCCATGGGAATGAGGAAAAATTCCTGCGGAGCCTCCAGGGAGAGTTTCCAGCCGGGATACTGTTTGCGAAACTTGGCGGCAGCGGATTCCAAGATTTCCTCCCCTGCTTCCGGTGTTTTATTGACTTTGGCGCCGCCGTCGTTGTCCATCCGGGTGATCGTCAGGAGATTTTCCACCATGCGGATCAGCCAGCCGGCGTCATGGTGGATATCTTGAAGCAGTGTGCGCCGCTCCTCCTGGGAAATGGACGCATCATGCTCCAAAAGCGCGGAGGAAGCGCCCAGAATGCCGGTCAGCGGTGTGCGCAGGTCATGGGACACCGCGCGGAGCAGATTGCTGCGGGTCTTTTCCCGTTCTGCCTCCAGCCGGGCCACCGCGTTTCGCTTGGCCTTGCTGGTCAGCGCGCTGGTCGTGATGGACACAGCCAGCATGGTGACGATGGCGATGGGGTAGCCGGCCAAGGTGAAGTTGAAGCGAAAATATGGATAGGTGAACAGGTAGTTGACCAACAAAACGCTGAGAAACGATGAGGCGATCCCGTAGACATAGCCATCCGTCACAGTGGCGATCAGGAAGACCGCCAGCAGAAAGAGCATGGAGACAAAATTGTTCTGCGGGTCGAAGCCCTGCAGCGCAAAGGAGAGCGCGGCAAAGGCAAGCAGAATGCCCAGCGACACCAGCATATCCCGGAGGGAAAGCCGCACCGCATATTTCAGCCGAAAGAAAAGGCTTCTCCGCTTCATCCCACTCCCCCTGCCGCATCGCGGAAATTCCGTCAGATCTGCGTCTTTTCGGCCGCCCCGCAAGGGGCGAGAAAAAACTTGGTTTTTGTAGCATCGTCGTCGCGGCTATTATACCACAGAACCGGCGCCCGGGAAAGGGAAAATTCACCGCAGAAAGAAATCGCGGCGCATGTTTGACAGACGGTGACTTTGTCATTGACTGGGACGCGGGAAACGGGTAAACTGAAGGAAAAGACATTTTATAGGAGGCAATATGGAACTGGAAACCCTCAGACGGAAGCTGGCTTCCGCCCACTATATTCACGATGAAACGCTGCTCACCACCCTGGCGGTGGCGCTGTCCCTGGGGCGTCCGCTGCTGATCGAGGGCGCCGCCGGCGTCGGCAAGACGGAAATTGCCAAGGTCATGGCCTCGGCCCTGGACCGGGAGCTGGTGCGCTTGCAGTGCTACGAGGGGCTGGACGAGAGCAAGGCGCTCTACGAGTGGAACTACCAAAAGCAGCTCTTAGCCATTCAAATTCAAAAGGATCGCCGGGAGGCCGGTGACCTCACCGCTTCCCTCTTCAGCGACGAGTATCTCCTGGAGCGGCCTCTGCTCAAATCCATCCGCTCGGAGAAGCCGGTGGTGCTGCTGATCGACGAGATTGACAAGGCTGACGAAGAGTTTGAGGCCTTCCTGCTGGAGCTGCTATCAGAGATGCAGGTGACGATCCCGGAGGTGGGCACCATCCACGCCAGGACTATCCCCTTTGTGGTCCTCACATCCAACCGGGCCCGTCCCCTTTCCGAGGCGCTGCGGCGCCGCTGCGCCTACGTCTACCTCACCTACCCCGACCTGGAGAAGGAACTGGCCATCCTCCGGGAGAAGCTCCCCCATGTGGATGACCGCCTGGCGGCACAGGTGGCGGTGGCGGTGCAGAAGCTCCGGTCCAATGAGGCCATTTTGAAAAAGCCCTCCATCGCGGAGACACTGGACTGGGCCAGCGCCCTGGACGCCTTGGGCGTGCGCGAGCTGACGCCGGACGCCATGCGCAAGACCGCCGGCTTTGTGCTGAAAAACAGCGAGGATTTGAGCGCCTGGGATGAGGAGGAGCAGGCGCAAGCCCAGGAACAGACGCAGGAATCCGGCTGCTCCCACTGCGCGGGACACGGTGAGGGGCAAACCCATGGATGACCCCACCGTATACCTGGAAAAGCTCTCCCTCTTTGCCCGGATGCTCCGGCGGGACGGGCTGACGGTGGGCGTGCAGGAGACGGCGGACGCCAGCCAGATTCTCATCTCCCTGGGCTTTTCGGACCGGGAGCAGGTCAAGACCGCCCTGCAGACTGTGTTTGCCAAGTCCCGGGAGGAGCAGGCCACCTTTGACCGGGTCTTCGACGGCTTTTTCGTCAGCGAGGAGACCATGCGCCGCCAGGCCCAAGAGCAGATGCAGCGGGAACAAGAGCTGGAGCAGGGCCGCCGGGAGGCGGAAGAAGACCTGCAGATCCGCGGCGAGCCCATGCACCTGCGGGAGGACCTCAAGGAGGTATACGCCGCCATGCCGGAAGAGGAGCGAGAGCGCCTTCGCCAGCTGATGGACCGCTACAAGGGAAATATCGACCGTCACCCCGATCTCTACGGAAACTTCATCCACTCGGTATTCACCCGGGCCCTGCTGGAGCAGCAGATGAAGCTGGAGGACGCCGGCCTCGGCGTGGAGGAGAGCGACCCGGAGCTGGGCCTTCTCTACCGGGACATTTCGCAGTTCCGGGACGTGGAGATTCCCAGGGCCATCACCCTGATCTCCTCCATCACCCGGCAGATCAACGGCGAACTGACGGCCAAGCGCCAGAAGAAGAGCCACTCCGGGAAGCTGGACTTTCGCCGCACCATCCGCCGCGGCCTGGAGACCGGCGGCAGCCTCTACCGCCTGAGCTTCAAACGAAAGCCGAAGCGGCGCAAGCGGCTGGTGATCCTCTGCGACGTCTCCGGCTCCATGATGCAGTTTTCCGAGTTTGCCCTGCGGTTCATCCAGGCCATGAACCAGACGGCCGACAGCTCCCGGGTGTTCCTCTTTTCAGAGGAGCTGGTGGAGGCCGACGCCTTTTCCCTGCAGAATATGGACCTCTTTCGGAATTATGTCCGGGACTCCGGCCTCTATGGCCGCGGCACGGACCTGGGTACCGCCTTGGCCCAGCTGCTGTCCCGCCGCCCTGCGGTGCTGGGGCCGGCGGCCACGCTGCTGATCCTCTCCGACACCAAGACCATCGACCTGCCCCGGGCGGTACGGAGCGTTCTGGAGGCCAAACGCCAGGCCGGGCGGGTAGTCTGGATGAACCCAATCCCGGAAAACAAGTGGCCCTACCTCAAGAGCGTGCAGATGGTGAAGGAGCTGTGCCAGATGATCCCGTGCAGCACGCTCTCCGCGCTGGCCGCTGCCTGCCGGAAGCTGGTCTCTTAGGGCAGCGCCGGCTTTACCATGACAAAGTTCGTGAGCAAGACGCCTTTCCTGAGAACTTGCTGCTCTCGAATGACCTGATAGCCGCGCTGCGAAAAAAAGGGCCGGGCCGTGATGGAGGCGTGGGTCTCATAGCGCGGCACGGCAAAATGTGCCTCCAGGGCATCGCACAATGCAGAGGCGACGCCCCGGCCCTGGTGCAGGTGGTGGACGTAGAGCCGGTCCAGATAGCCGGTCTTGTCCATGTCGCCAAAGCCGACGATCTCCCCTGCTTCCTCGGCCACCAGAGCAAAATGGGCCAGCAGCGAGGCATTGAAGGCCTGTAAATCCAGCTTCCCGTCTGCCCAGGCGTCCAGTTGTTGGGGAGAATAGTCCCGGGCATTAACGGTATGAACCGTTTCATAAAAGAGCCGGGCCAGGACCGGGCAGTCCTCCGGGCGGTAAGGTCTCAAAAACACAGTGATTCTCCTCTCGGTTATTTATAAGAGCTGCACGCAGTTGACGGGTGCTGATAAGAAAGTTATTATTCCGGGCTGCCTCATGCCCTGTCACTCCCAAAGCCAGCACCGACAAGGTGGCTGCTTCCCTTGCGCCGCCTGACGGAGATCCTGATTGCCGTCAGTAACTTGAAATGTGGGCAGGTGAAACACATTGAAAAAGACCATCAGAGAAAGCATTCATGCGCCTTATAGTTTGCACGATATGAACGTGACTGCATTCGAGGTAATAGGCAATACGCTTCGTATGCGAACACATTCGGGAATGGTGGCAACAATGCCACCATATGGTCAACCAGACGGCTATGTGGAGTTTCATGAAGTTCAATGGGATTTTAGTTACGTTTATCTTCTTAGTCATACCGGGAATGTCGGGACGTTCACGGGAAAGAAAATGTTTTTGATAGATTTTATCGCCGAACATCCTGCCCCCAACTTTTGTGTCATGGACGAGACATACGGCTATCATGCAACGAAGTATAGCGGATACATCACAATCGCTGGAGAGTTCCACGAGGGCTTTATCGAGATTTACCATGAGGGCGATATGGTCTTTATTACCGAAGAATAGAATAAATTTTAATACTAAAAAACGTGCCGTTGATCTCCACCTCGTGTGAAAGATCGGCGGTCTTTTTATTGCCATTTCCCTAAATATCGGAATAAGCGGATGAAACAGGAACGGCAAAACCGAAGGCATGCCGTTCCTGCAAAAAACAATTTTCTTTCTTATGCTACCCTGCTATTACGCGTGCGGCTCTTTTGCGTCGTTCCAGTCAAAGAGATACATGCCAAAGAAGTTCACAATGCCAGGGCCGCTGTCGTACTCCATGCCACAGTCCTCCGCCAGCTTTTCCACATACACGCAGTACGCCGACATACAGGAAAACTGCTTGTCCGGGAAGCGGCAGGGCTCCCCTGCCGTGATGGCGCATGGGTTACAGAGATTGCAGCCGCTGGCGCCCACCATGATGCCATGGCTGACCTCCGAAAGCTGGTCGATGAGGCGGCGCACCATGCGGTTGTGCTGCCCCTTGGACGTCTTCAGCGCCGCGCTGTCCATGGCATCGTCCATTTGCCACATGGTTTGCAGCAGCAGGGCGTAGCGGTGCGACTTGGCCTTTTGCTCCATGTCCGCGGGACTGCCGCAGTCCGGCGGGCAGGAATAGTTGGCACCGTATTTGCCGCAGGTGTTGTCCTCGCAGCAGATTCGAAAGCCCGGCACGAAGGGAATGTCCTTTGTCTCCACCACGGCGGCGTTGGCAAAGCCCTGCTCCAGGGCCAGAGAGACCAGTTCCTCACAGTTCATAGATGAATTCCCCATTCCCGGTGAAATAGATGCAAACCAGCAGCAGCATCACGGCGTAGATCAGCCAGGTGATTGCCCGGCCTCCCCGCGTTTTGGGGAGCGATTGCAGTTTTTTCAAGAGAGAAGCCACGGGTCAATCGCCTCCGTAAAGCAGTATGCGCCATACTCATAGTTAAGATGGCCGATGTCGTAAAAGCAGGATGCGTCCAGGGCAGACTCCATGTCCAAAAACTCCACGCCTTTTTCCTCGCACAGCGCCTTGGCCTGGTCGTAGACGGCCCGGGTCTCAGTGGAAACCTCCAGCGTGGGGTTGAGCGGCATCCAAACGGCCCGCAGCCGAATGCCGTTTCGCTGGCAGTAGTCCGCCAATTTGGAGAGGGCCGAAAGATTCTCCTGGAAGTCCTCGATGGGAAGGTGGGAATAAGGAGACTTGGCCACCTTCTCCTCCAGGGCCTCCTGGGAAAGGGAGCCGGTGTAGTGGGATTTCTGCCGGTCGGCATAGAGGACGGCGGGCGCCTGCCGGGTCAAGAGGCTCTTGGCCCCCTCCTCCAGGAAGATGCGCAGCCGGTCTCGCTGGAAATAGCAGTACGGTTCATAGAAGGCCTTGTGCCAGGGATAGGTCGGGTTGGTTTCAAAATCGTCATAGAGCGTCAGGTCGGAAAGGCCCACCACCAGATCGCTTCCCACGGTGATGATGCCTTTGTCCACCATCTCCCATAGGTCCTCCACGACGCCGTAGTCCAGTCCGAGGTTTACATAACCGCTTTCGCTGACGTCCTCCCGATAGGCGGAGATCACGACGGAGTTGCCGAAAAAGACTTTGTCCCATACCTCCTCCGGGTGGTCGCGGCGCGTCAGCTCATAGTCATTGAGGACGAAGCGCCCACTCTGGATGAGATAGGGCTGGAACAGGGCGGCCACGACGGTGTCCAGCACGATGACGGCCACCAACAGCAACAGCAGGAAGCTGTTTCGCTTGCAAAATTGGAGAAATTTCATAGCCGGAAGAACCCCCTTATGGCCTGCAGCAGCTGGGAACCGCTCATGGTGAAGAACATGGCGTTGACGGCAAACAGGCCGAAGACCACCAGGCACCGGAAGACGTAGAGCGCCTTGGGCGTTCTGCGCTTATCCACCGTGGTGAGGCCGGTGAGATTCTCCAGAGCCAGGACGCCGCCCATATATAGGCCGGTGCAGAGGGCCGGAAGGCTGAACTCATGCCAAAGGCTCATCACCAGCATGGTGACGAGGCCGATCAACGCGGAAATCCACTTGTTGAGCCGCTTCCCGTTGACCACCACGAAGATATGCTCCCGGATGAAGTCGCTGAGGGTGACGTGCCATCTCCGCCAGAACTGGGTGAAGCTGGCGGCTTGCCACGGTTTTTTGAAGTTTTCCGGCACCGGGATGCCCATAAAGGTGCCAACGGCGATGGCAATATCGCTGTAGCCGGAGAGGTCCACATACAAAATGAGGTAGCTCAGCACGGCCAGGGCGCCGCTGACATAGAAGTGGGACGACATTTGCAGCACCCGGTTGAGCGCCTTGAGCAAAAACGCCGCCACCACCAGCTTTTTGAAAAGGCCCAGGATCAGCCGCTTGACCGAGGCCTCCGCCGTGGAAGCCGTCAGGATCTTGGGGGCCTGATACGCCTTGAGGAAGTCCCGGTAGCGGAAGATGGGGCCCGCTGTCAGCACCGGGAAAAAGAGCAGATAGTTGGCATAGGCGAGAAGCGGGATTCTTTCCCCGGTGTAGTAGACATAAAATACCGCGTCCACCGCCTTGAGCATATTGTAGGCAAAGCCCACCAAGACGATCCACTGGGGCAGCGCCGGGAAAAAGGCCGCGCTGCGGGTGTAAAAGAGCGGGGCCACGTCCAGCAGACAGAACAGTACGAAACAGAATTTCCGGCCCCGCCGGATTTTCCCGATGCTCCAGGCCAGCAGGTAGCTGACCAGGGTATAGGCCGCGTAAAAGGCCAGGAGCTTCCAGTCCACGTAGAGCAGAAGCCCCAGGTCCAGCACCAGCAGCCACGGTGTCAGCGCCTTGCCGGGCCGGAAGCGGGCCAGCAAGGCGCTGGCCGCTGCAAATAGAACAGCCGCTGCCAACATCAATAGCAGGGTGTCTACCTTGAGATACCACATACGAAATAATTCTCCCATCGCCCCCAGGGGGCGCTTTGATTAGCCCTTCAGTTTCCGCTCCACCACTTCCGCGATCTCGTTGACGGTGTTCATGGGATAGAGCGTGATATCCTTCTGGGTGATCTGGATGTGGAAGGTCTCCTCCAGGAAGAGGACGATCTCCGTGGCGCCCAGCGAGTCCACAAAGCCGTAGTCAAAGAGATGGACGTCGTCGCCGAAATCGGGGTCGTCGGCCTCAATCTGAAAATGCTCCAGAATATAGCTGCGCAGCGTGTCTTTTACATTGTCCATGGTGATACCTCATTTCTTATCATTGGATTGCAGCGTCTTGCTGCATATGGTGGCCACAGGCGTCATGCCATGGCCGGACCAGTAGGCCTGGGCTGCCGCATTTCCCGGGAGGATTTGCAGCTGCATGACGTTTATCCCGTTTTCCTGGAGCCAGGTTTCTGCAAAAGCCGTCAGTCGCCGGGCCAGGCCCTGGCGGCGGGCGGCGGGGGATACATAGAGATCGTTGAGGAAGCCCACGCTGGCTGCGCCCTGGCAGAGATACTCCGGGCTCAGCCGCAGGATCGAGCAGAACACAAAGCCCAATAGCGTCCCGCCGGTGTCCTCCGCCACAGCGGTGAGGATCAACCGGGAGCGGATGCGCGTCTCCAGCACCCGGGGCAGGGCCTCGTCGTTGAGGTCATAGTTCATACCGCAGGTCAAAAGGCCCTGATGGTAGCTCCGATAGAGCGCCAGCAGCTGGGGAAGGTCCTCCTGCCGGGCCTCGCGAATGGTCAGTTCCATGAAACCACCTCAGAGCATGGCCTTGAGGGCGACGCGGTCGATCTTGCGGTTGGCGTTCAGCGGCAGGGCCTCCATGCAGACCAGCTTGCCGGGGAGCATATACTTGGGGATATATTTCCCCAGCTCCACGTTGAGCCGCCGGAGCGTCAGCGCTTTGGACGTTTCGACATAGAGAACGATCCGCTCGTTCTCCGCGTCGAACACGGCACAGGCATTGGCAATGCAGGGGACGCACCGGGCGGCGGTCTCAATGTCGCCCATTTCGATTCGGTTGCCGCGGAGTTTGATCTGGCTGTCCTTCCGGCCTACGTACTGGATGAGGCCGTCGGCCTCGCGGTAGGCAAGGTCGCCGGTGCGGTACATGGGCTCCGGGAAGGCGCGGTTGAGGGGATTTGTGACAAAGTGGCGTGCTGTCTCCCCGGGATTGTTCCAGTAGCCCAGGGCCAGCTGGCTGCCCACCACGCAAAGCTCGCCGGTCTCCCCTGCCGCGGCCTCAGTGTCGTCGTCCCGGAGGATCAGCACCCGCATATTGGGCCGGGCATAGCCGATGGGCAGCGGGTCGGAGTCAGAAAATTCCCGGTCCACGTTGTAGATCGTGCAGTCCACGGTGATCTCCGTGGGGCCGTAGAGGTTGGAGTAGAGGCAGTTCGGCAGCGCTTTGCGCCAGATGTTCAGCTGCTTGTTGGGCATGACCTCTCCGGCGAAGACCACGGTCTGGAGGTCCGGCAGCGCCACGGTATCCAGCGCGCCGGAGTTGGCCACGCTGCACATGACGGTGGGCACCCAGAAGACGCAGCTGACCCGCTTTTCCGCCACGTACTCCATCAGCTTCACCGGGTACATAAAGAGGATTTCCGGGATGATTAGCACCTTGGCCCCGGTGAGGACCGCGGCGTAGAGGTCAAAGACCGAGTTGTCAAAGTGGAAGCCCGACTGGAGACCGATGATCGTGTCCTTTGTAATGCCGTAGCTCTCGGCGATGAAGGCGGCATAGTCCAACACGCCCCGGTGGGGAATCACCACGCCCTTGGGTGTACCGGTGGAGCCGGAAGTGTACATAATATAGGCTGGGTCTGTATCCACGGTGGCGTCCACCGTGCGATAAAGAGCCTCTTCGTCTTCGTGACCGGCAGTCAAGGTGACATAATCCAGAAGCAGAGATTCCGGCAGGTCCAGGCTCTGGAGCTTGCCTCTCCCCTCTTCATTGGTGATGATGCAGCTGGGCCGGAGGTTCTGGAGGGTCTTTTCGGTCCGGTTGGCCGGGGCGGTATAGTCCAGCGGTGCGTAGGGCGCGCCGCAGTAGAGGGCGGCGTAAAAGCTGACGACGCAGCCGCAGCTCTTGGGCAGGTAAACGGCCACAGGGCCGCCCTTTTTGACGCCGTGGGCCAGCAGCGCCGTAGCGGCAATGCGGGCCGCAGTGCGCAAGGCCTTATAGGTCATTTCACCGTCGCTGTCCTCCAGGGCGACGGCCTGGGGCAGCTGAGCGGCGGTGCGCTCCAGCAGGCAGACAATGGAGTTCATGGTGGGTCTCCTTTCAAATGACGATCCGGGTTGTCAATGGCTCCCCTGTGTAAGGGGAGCTGGCTCTCGAAGCGAGACTGAGGGGTTGTCCACGCCCGACGAACAACTGCTGACAAGTGTCGGGAAAGCGAGCAGCCATTGCCGCTTCTGATCCCCTCCGGCACGGCGAAGCCGTGCCACCTCCCCTTGGAGACCAAGGGGAGGCTAATCAAGTCTCAAGGCTTTTGCGGAGCGTCACCCGGTCGATCTTGTCATTGGCGGTGTGGGGGAGCTTCTCCATAGGCACCAGCTTGGCTGGGAGCATATACTGCGGGATATACCGCTTCAGCTCCAGGTTGAACTTCCGCAGCGGAAGCGTCCCCTGGGTCTCCACAAAGAGGACGATCTGCTCATGCTCGGCGTCGAAGATGGCGGCGGCGTTTTCCACGCCCGCCACACACATGGCGGCGGTTTCGATCTCGCCCAGCTCAATGCGGTTGCCCTTGAGCTTGATCTGGTTGTCCTTTCTGCCGCAGAATTGCAGCAATCCGTCCGCATCCCAATAGGCCAGATCGCCGGTGTGGTAGAGCCGCTCGGCGTAGTCCGGCGTCAGCGGATTTTGCGTGAAGGCCCGGGCGGTAATTTCCGGAGCGTTCCAATAGCCCAGCGCCACACCGCTGCCGATGACGCAGAGTTCTCCCTGCTCCCCCGGCGCGGCCTCCTTCCCGTCCTCGGTCAGCAGCACCACGCGCATATTTTCGCAGGCACGGCCAATGGGCAGAGGGTCGGCGTCGTCAAAGGCCCGGTCCACGATATAGTAGCAGCAGACGTCGGTAATTTCCGTGGGACCGTAGAGATTGGCGTAGGTGCAGTGGGGCAGCGCCTGGCGCCAGAGGTTCAGCTGCTTATTGGGCATGACCTCGCCGCAGAAGGCGACGGTTCGGAGCTGGGGCAGCTCGATGCCCTCCAGGGCGCCGGAGTTGGCCACGTTGATCATCACTGTGGGCACCCAGAAAATGGAGGTGATCTCCTTTTCCCGCAGGAATTCGGGCAGCCGCAGCGGGAAGAGCATCAGGACATCCGGGATCAGCACCAGCTTGCCGCCGCAATGGAGACTGCCGTAGATATCGAAAGTGGAGTTGTCGAAGTAGAAGGGCGCCTGGTTGGCCATGACGGTCGTTTCGTCAAAGCGGAAGGTCGTCACCACCCAGTCTGCGTAGTCAATAATCCCCCGGTGGGGAATGGTGACGCCCTTGGGCGTACCGGTGGAGCCGGAGGTGTACATAATATAGATGGGGTCGGAGTCCACCACCTGCGCCAGGGCGGAAGCCACGGCGGCTTCGTCCACCGGTGCGGCAGACAGCTCCTCAATCAGCGCTACCTGCGCGCCCAGGAGGTCGATGGCGGTGAGATTTTCCGCCAGCTCCCGGCTGGTGATGAGGACGCCGGGCGTCAGACTTTCGACGATTTTTTGAAGTCGCGTCATGGGAATGTGGGAATCCACCGGGGCATAGGGGCTGCCGGCGTACATGGCGCCCATGAACGCGCAGACCATCCCGGCGCTCTTGGGCAGATACACCACGACGGGACGCCGGGCGCTGCCCATCGCCAGCAGGCCGGAGCCAATGGCCAAGGCACGCTGCCGGTAGGCTTCATAAGTGAGGCTCTCCTGCTCATCCTCCAGGGCAACGCGGGCGCCGAAGCGTGCCGCGGCCTCGTCAAGCATACAAACTGCTGAATTCATCCGTCTGTCTCCTTGCTGAAGCGAAGGGACAGGGTGTCCGCCTCGCCGTATTTGGTGAAAATGGTTTTGCCGTCCCGGGTCTCCACGTCCCAGCCGGCGCTGGCGGCGACGGCGTCTCCCTCCACTACTACTTGCAGCATTCCATCGGCCTCAAAGGCGATCTCTGCCCCGTTGGACAAAAGGGTGATGTCCGCCGGCAGATTGACCTGCGTCAGATGGGCTGTCTGGGAGGGCTCCCCTGCCGTTAAGGTGACGGGGCGGTTGAGAGAGACGAAGAGGCTATTGCCCCGCTGATACCAGACGTCTGCGTCCACCGCAAAGGCCGCGGCGCTGTGGTCCTGGGAGAACTGAACCTCCACGCCCACAGAAGTATCGTCTTTGGCGGCAATGGTCAGCGCACCGTTCTGGGTTTTGGCGTCCACTGTCAGGGCCAGCGCTTCGGCGGAAGCTGCCATCAGCTGATCCTCCCGGACGAAATTATAACCGAATTTCCACTGGAAGTCCGAGACCTTTTGCAGGTAGTCCCGGGCGCCTAAGTCGCTCTCATAGACGAAGTCACAGTGGTAGTAGATGCACACCGGCATTCTGTATTCGCCGGAGAGATCGGTCCAGGCGCTGTCCACATAGGGCAGGACGGAGTTATCCTGCACCAGCAGTGTCCCCTCCCCGTCCTTCTGGAGGAAGAACGGCAGGGCGATGACGTTTTCCGCCGCGTACTGCGGCGCTACGCCGGTATCGTAGGCCGGTGAGAAGCCGGAGTTCCAGAGGAGTCCGGCGGCGTATTCGCTGTCAAAGGTCTGGGTGTCGCCCAGGTTGCTGGAGTACCAGGTGTGGAGATTGGCGCCGATGCCCTCGGTGGGCAAGCCATAGGCCTCAAAGGCCTCCAGGTGGCGCTCCAGTTCATAAGCTTCGCGGGCTTCCGACGCACCGGCATTGGAGTAGTGGTGGATGCCCACATAGAGGTGATGCGCCTCGGCGAAGTCCACCTGGGCCTCCAGCGCCGCCCGCTCCGGGAAGTAGGGCGAATCGATGGGATAGGCCAGGCCGTACTCCAGGGAGCCGCAGACCAGGTCCAGCGCGCCGTCGCCGTCGAGATCGTAGAAGGCAGGCACGGCGTAGGTGCCGAATTTGGCCCGGTCATTGCCCTTGTAGTTTTGCTCGTCCAGGGTGATATAGCCGTTGAAGGCAAAGCCGCCTTGACCGTCGTTCAGGAAAATGGCCAGATATCCCTCAAAGAGGCCCACCACCAGGTCCTGGTATCCGTCACCATTCCAGTCCACCTGGCCGGGGGCAAGCCACTGGCCCAGTTCCGCATCGGCACAGAGCCGGGAGAGGCTGGACATCCGGCTGTGGTCAAAGGAGACGGTGCCGTCGATATTCTGGCCGTAGTACACCAGAAGGACGCCGCTGTCACTGCCCACGGCCAGGTCCACGGTGCCGTCGCCGTTGAAGTCCCCGACGCAGGGCAGGGACTGACCGGGCAGGTCTGTGGTAAACAGAAGCCCCTGGGGCGTGAAGTGGCCGTTGGGGTCTCCGGCAAACCAATAGATGCCGCCGTCACTGCTGCCGCTGAGGAGGTCCATGCGTCCATCTCCGTTTAGATCGACCAGCTGCGGCGCGGAGTAGCCCGCCACCTGGAGGGGATAACCGTCGGCATCGGTCAAAAGTGAAGGCTCGCGCACATGGAGTCGGTCCGAGTATTCCAGGATTTCATAGGCGTAGAAATAGCCGTCCTCGCTGCCGGAGACCAGCATCTCCTTCCCCTGAATGGCACCGAAGGCCGGATAAGCCCGGTAGTCATACTCCGGATACTCCCGGAAGTAACTGCCTGCGTCCTCGATGGAGTTGATTTGCAGCCACTGGTCGTTGCAGGCGATGTGGGTGCCCGAGGAGTAGGCGCTCTCTTCCCAGTCCATGGCAAAGTCCATGCCGTCATCGCTCTGGTTTAAGAGATACGTGACGGTCTCGGTGCGGAGGAACCACCAATAGCTGCTGCGGATCAGCGTATAGGAGGGAATCTGGTGGTATTCCTCGCAGAGATCGTAAAAGAGCTTCATGGAGTTGTGGGCGATGCCGGTCATCTCTTCATAGTGAAGCTCCCAGCTCATGGAGGGACTGCCGTTGTAGCCATAGACCCGGTTCAGGGCGTATCCAAACTGCTTTTTGGCAGCCAACGTGGCCACACCACTGTAAAAGAGCTGGTTGCAGCTGGTGGTGGTGGCGGAAAATGCAGTTTCCTCCCCGGTGCGGCGGGTCATGGAGAAGTTGCCCAGGGAATAGACGTTGGGCAGCAGCGGGTTGGTCAGCAGTACGGCGCCTTCGCCATAGGCCCGGTAGGTGTAGAGTGCCAGCTCTCCCCACATGGCCAGCGGCTCCGCCGCATCCGGGACGAAACCATAGCCGTAATCCTGCTGGGAGAGGACGTCATAGTCATAGAAATCCGGGTAGAGGCCGGAGAAGTCCTCCACCAAGGTTTGCAGCGGCTGGAGGTCTTCCTCCACCGTCGGGAAGGTCAGCTCCACCGGACAGCCGGTGAGGGGCACGACCTCCCGAATCCCCAGATAGTCTGCGGAAAAGAGCGGCGCGAAGGCATTGTCCAACAGCACATAGCCGCCCGCCTCCGTATAGGCGATCAGTAACGCCTCATAGGCGGCGATGTTGGGAGAATTGGCCAGCGCCGCGGCGGGGATTACCAGGTCGTACTGGGAGAGATCCGAGACCTCCTCCAGGTTAACCAGCTCTGTGGTGAGGCCCAACAGCGTGGACTGCTCCAAAAGCTCTGCCACGTCCTGCGGCGCGGCCATGTCACAAGTGCTGTCATAAGCCACGGCGACCTGGAGCGCATAGGTGAGGCCGTCCGGCAGCGGGTCTGCCGCATGGGGCGTCTGCGCCGCTTCCTGGGGCTGGCTGCATCCACTGAAAGCCAGGCATAGAATTAAGAAAAGCGCCGCGAGCCGGCGCAGTGTGTGTTGCTTCAAGGGTGATTCCTCCAAAGATGCCGCTGCGATTAACTTCTGCCTCTCGGAAAAACGCAGCAGCGCACTGCCTAAACATGAAAATTATAGCAGTATTCCCGGCTGTTTGCAAGGCCTATGGCGGCAAGCACGAGGGCGATGTAGCTAAACTGCCGGTCAAAACGCCTAAAAAATGCCCGGAAAGACGCCCGGAAAGCCAGAGGGCCTTCCGGGCGTTCGATCTGACGCAGATTCCATACACTCTTCAGTCGTTGGGCTTTCGGTAAAATCTGCCGGAGATTTGGTTGGTCTTCAGCACGTTGACAAAGGCATGGGGGTCGATTTCCCGGACAGCGCGGGTCACTTGCTTGACCTGATTGCTGTCGATGACGGAATAGATCAGTTCTTTTGGTTCCCCATTGTAAAGCCCTGTCCCATGGAAGAGCGTGGCGCTATGGTGTGTGGTGTCTTTGATATGGAGATAGATCTGCTCGGCACTGTTGGAGATGATGAACAGAGTAGTCTGCTTGAACCGAGGGTCCAGCAGATGCACCACCTGGGTGGAGGCAAACTGGAAAATGATCGAGTAGAGCGCCTTGTCCCAGCCGAAGAGGATGCCAGCCACCACCAGCATGATACAGTTGCCGGCGAAGATGTAATTCCATGCGTCCAGGCCCAAGCGTTCGCTGATGGCCGCTGCGATAAAGTCGGTGCCGCCGCTGGTGGCGCGGCCCATCAGGCACAGGCTGATGGCCAGGCCCTGAATCATTCCGCCGAAAATGCACACCAGCAGCACGTCGTCAGTCAGAGGCATGGCCGGAATCAAGTCAGTGAGGATACTGGTCAGGGCGATCATCAGACAGGAGTAGGTGGTGAACCATTTGCCGATCAATCGAAAGCTGATGATTGCAGGGATGGCGTTTAACAGCAGATTGATGGGCGTGAACGGCAGGGAGATGCCCGCAAATTGTTCGGCACTGCGCTGAATCAAAAGTGTCAGTCCGTTGAAGCCGCCGGGGAACAGACCACCGGCATTGACGAAGCTCTTGATATTGACGGACATGATGACGGAGGCCAGGACGATCAGGGAGAGTCTTGCGATGGGTCCACGCTGGAACTGCTGCCAGGTACGCCCAATCCGGGCGGAGAGCTGGGAATGGGGACGCTGCTCCTTCATGGGAAATCCTCCTTTGTTCAGAAACGACTGAGCTTGCCGGGCGGCGTGAGGTGCCGCCCACATCGTTAATGCGCCTGGGTAGGAGAAGCCGTATCGGGCCCATAGGGAAGCCCCCGGAGAACCACCTGCCGGATGAAGCGGAAGGTTTCCTTCTCGCCTTGGTCCCGCAGCATGGTGAGCAAAAAGCTGAGCTTTGCCCTGGTTTCTGGGTGCATCAGTCCGGTGTCTCTGGATTGCTCCAGATACTCCAGCGCGGAACCGTCGTGGTAGTCCTTCCCTTTGTAGACTTTGCAGGCGGCGATCCGGTCCATCACCATTTCCACCAGGTACTGCGTGGGCATGGGGACCGGGCCGTAAGTCTTGGTGCCGGGGAGAATGTCGGTCCAATATTCAAAATGGTGTTTATTTCGACCCTTGTGGTGCATCCACGCCAGGGAATAGCCCATCGCTTCCCGCTCGGCGGTGTTGGGGCTTCTGGTTCCCTGGTAGTAGCGTATCCCGGCGCGGAACTCCGTCCAACTGTACTTGGAGAGGTCGTGGGCCAGTCCCCGCCGGTAAAGCCCCACCTGAAAACAGTGTTTCATCACCAGATGGCGGTGCTTTGTGATGGTTTTAAAATGCTGCCAGCCTTTGGACAAGGCCATCGCCCCCTTCGCCGGTGTTGCGCACGATTACCGCTCCGTTTTCCAGAAGGCGACGCTGTAGGGCGGCAGTTCGCTGCCGCCGCCGAAATCATGGGGCGCGCCGGTGATGAGGTCTACGGCCATTCCGCTTCTGGCATCAAAATGGGCGACGTAGGGCACGCTGTCGGCATTGACGGCCACCAGCACCCGCTCTCCCGGGACTTCCCGCTCGAAGATGATCTGCCGGTTTGTCAACACGACGTTTTTAAAGCTGCCCTCGCACAGTGCGCGGCTCCCCTTTCGGGCTTTGGCCAGCGCCGCGATCCAGTCGGTCAGTTGGTTATGGATTGGCTTCTCCACTTCCGGGCGCAGATCGTAGTCGCCGGGGCCCTTCTTTCCTTCAATGCCCCATTCACTGCCGTAGTACAACGACGGAACGCCCGGCATACCAAACAGCAGACCGTAGGCCACCGGCAGATGCTGCGGATTTTGGAGCATGGATGCAATGCGGGTGACGTCGTGGTTGTCGAGGAAATTCAGAAGATGGAAGCCGCGGTAGAGCGTCCACGGCTCCGGACCAAACTGCCGGGCCAGGCTATGGCCGATCTCGAAGAGGTTCATGGAATTGAGGCTGGAGTAAAGCCCTTTGTAGCACTCATAGTTGGTGGTGGCGTGGCACATATCCGGCCCCATCCAGCGCTTGTAGTCGCCGTGAATGGTCTCGCCGATCAGCACGAAGTCCCGCTTCAGGCTGTCCGTAAAGCTGCGCAGCTGCTTGAGGTACCAGTCCGGCAGACAGTAGGCCACGTCCAGCCGGAGACCGTCGATATCATAGTCCGCCACCCAGCTGCGGATGGCGTCAAACTGATGGCGCACCACCTCGGGATTGGAGAGGTTGAGTTTGACCAGGACCTCGTGCCCTTCCCAGTTTTCGTACCAAAATCCGTCGTTATAAGAGGTGTTGCCGCCAAAATCCAGGCGGAACCAGTCTTTATAGGCACTGTCCCACTTTTTCTGCCGCACGTCCTCAAAGGCCCAGAAGCCGCGGCCCACGTGGTTCAAAACGGCGTCGAAGATCACGCGGATGCCCTTGTCGTGGAGCGCCCGGCAGACAGCCTGCAGATCCTCCTTGGAGCCGAGACGGCAGTCCACCTGGGTGTAGTTGCGCGTGTCGTAGCCATGGCGGTCGCTTTCGAACAGGGGGTTAAAGAGAACAGTATCGGCGCCGGTGGCCGCGATGGAGTCCACCCAGTCCAGCAGCCGGAGGATGCGATGGGATAAAACGCCGTCATTCTCCTTGGGGGCGCCGCAGAGGCCCAGGGGATAGATCTGATATACGGTTGCTTGATGATACCACACGGTAGGCTCCTTTCTCCTATAAAACAGGCCACCGGGCCAGCAGGCCCGGCGTGTCTTTTGTTATAAGCAGTATACCCAATTCCCTGACCGTTTGTCAAGAGCCGCGCCTAAGTGGAGCTTTCCCCCAGGACCTCCTCCAGCTTCTTGAGTGCCTTCTTCTCAATGCGGGAGACATAGCTTCGGCTGATGCCGCATTTGGCGGCGATCTCCCGCTGGGTCAGCGGCTGAGAGCCGCCCAGGCCGTAGCGCAGCGCCAGAATGTTCCGTTCTCGCTGGGTCAAATGTTCCTCCATAGCCTGGTGGAGCTTGGCGTGCATTTCCTGGGTGCTTAGGTCTTCAAAGAGGTCTTCGTCAGACCGGACCACCTCCATCAGCGAAAGGGCATTGCCGTCCTTTCCAGTCTCGATGTACTCCGACAGCGACACATCCATGGCCGTCTTTTTCTGGCTGCGGAAGTACATCAGGATTTCATTTTCCACGCATCGGGCGGCATAGGTGGCAAGACGGGCGCCCTTGGACGGGTCGAAGGACGATATGCCCTTGATGAGACCGATGGTGCCGATGGAAATGAGGTCCTCCTGGTCGGAGGTATGGGCGTAGTATTTTTTCATGATGTGGGCCACCAGGCGGAGATTTCGCTCGATGAGGATGTTGCGGGCGTCCAGGTCGCCCTGGGCTGCCAGAGCCACATAGTGCCGCTCTTCTTCCGCGGTCAGGGGTTTGGGAAAGGACGAACCGGAATCCAGACGCAGCGTGTAGATCATGGTGCTGAAAATCAGCCATATGGTTGCGGGAAACATTTCTTCACCTCCGAATTCAGTGTATGTTTCCCCCTTTTGTCCACTTTCCCCGGATGGCCCGTCCATCATATCTGCCACCGAGCGCGGCGGCGTTTTTCCTGCCCCGGGCGGGCAGCCGATTGACGAAGCGCCGCCTGCATGGTATGATTTTTCTGTAATCTCCGTAAAAGAAGGTGCGATTATGCAGATCTTGATTATCAACGGCAGCCCCAAGGGGAAAAACAGCACCACATACCAGACCGCCCTGTATTTACAGGCGCTGCACCCGGAGCATACCTTCACGACGCTCCACGCAGGGCAGCAGATCAAACGGCTGGAGCAGGATTTCTCCCCGGCGCGCAGGGCTCTGGCTGCTGCGGATTTGCTCCTGTTCTGTTACCCGGTGTACACCTTTATCGCCCCCTACCAGCTCCACCGCTTCTTTGAACTCATCAAGGCTGACGGAATCAGCCTGCAAGGAAAATTTGCCTCACAGATCACCACTTCCAAGCACTTCTACGATGTCACAGCCCACCGCTATGTGGAGGAAAACTGCTGTGACCTGGGGCTTCATGTGGTGCGGGGTCTCTCCGCCGACATGGAGGATTTGCTGCGGGAAGCGGGGCAGCGGGACGCCGAGAACTTCTTCGACCAGCTGCTGTTCTCCTGCCGGCACGGCCTATTTGTCACGCCGCCTTTGGCGGCGCCGGGCGGAACGAGACCCATTTATCACGCCGCACTGAATGAGACGCCCAAGACGCAGAAGCAGGACGTTGTGATCGTAACCAACTGCGCCGAAGAAGACGAGACGCTTCAAAATATGATTGCGGATTTCCGTGCGGCACTTCCCTGCCCCAGCCGCGTGGTCAATCTTCGGGAGTTTCCCTTCGACGGCGGCTGCCTAGGCTGCTTCGGCTGCGCCATCACGGGAAAATGCGTCTACAAGGACGGCTTCGACACCTTCCTGCGGCAGAAAATCCAGACTGCCGACAGCTTCGTCTACGCCTTTACGATCTCCGACCACTACACCCACTCCAGCTTCAAGTGCTTCGACGACCGGCAGTTCTGCAACGGCCACCGCACCGTCACCCACGGCACGCCCATCGCCTACCTGATCAGCGGCGACTACCGCCTGGAGCCGAACCTGCGGATGATCGTGGAGGCCCGGGCGGAAGTGGGCGGCAACTACCTCTGCGGTGTGGCCACGGACGAGTCCGAGACGACGGCCCAGATTCAGGCTTTGGCTGAAAATCTCAGCTTCGCCATGGAGCGGAAGCTGACGCGACCTGCCAATTTCTATGGCGTGGGCGGCATGAAGATTTTCCGCGACCTCATCTATGTGATGCAGGGACTGATGAAGGCGGACCACAAATTCTACAAGGCCAACGGCATTTATGACTTCCCCCAAAAGCAGGTGGGTCGCATCTGGCAGATGCGGCTGGTGGGCGCGCTGATGGCCATTCCGTCCATACAGAAAAAGGCAAAGGGCAAGATGACCGAAGCGATCATCGCCCCCTATCGAAAAGTGATCGACCAGGTGAAGTCCTCCTAGAAGCCATCGGAGAAAAAATGCTTTTTGACAATCCGACGCGCCCTCATTTCCAGCATTCCGGAAATGAGGGCGCATCAATTCTGCCATGTCTAGTTAAAACAGCGCCAGCACCTGGGCAAGACACGACAACGCGGCGCACAACAGTATCCCCAGGGCTGTTGGCACCGCCATGGAGACCAGCGTCCACTTCCACGACCCTGTCTCGCGGTGGATGGTCAGGCAGGTGGTGGCGCAGGGCCAGTGGAAGAGCAGGAACAAAATGGTACAGAGGGCCGTCTGCCAAGCCCAGCCGTGGGAGAGCAGCAGCGTGTGGAGCGCTTCGCCTGAGACTTCGATCAGCACAGCGCTGCCGCTGAGAATGGTCACCAGCAGCGGCAGAAGCAGCTCATTGGCCGGGAAGGACAGGAGAAACGCAGCCAAAATCGCGCCGCTCATGCCCAGAAAGCCGCCCAGAGGCTGGAGAAACGCCGCCAGATGCAGCAGGAGAGACTGCTCCCCCACCGTCACATGGCCCAAGAGCCATAGAACCATTCCCGCCGGCGCCGCCACGGTCACGGCTCTGGCAGTTACCGCGGCAGTACGATCCAACAGGGAGCGCAGCAGAATCTGCCCGACCCGCGGACGGCGAAAGGGTGGGATTTCCAGCACCATGGGGTTGGGCTCTCCCTGCAAGACGGAGCCGCTGAGCAGCGCTGTGGCGAAAAAGGTCATACCGACACTGAGTATGACAAAGGCTGTGAGGATACCAGCACCGATCAGAGAATTTGAAGAGAAAAAGAGCGAGATCAGCACGATCAAAGCCGGAAACCGTCCGTTGCAGGGCACCAGAGCGTTGGTAAGAATCGCCAGCAGCCGTTCCCGGGGCGAGGTGATGATGCGGCAGCCGATAACGCCGGCGGCATTGCACCCAAACCCCATGGCCATGGTAAGGGCCTGCTTGCCGCAGCCGCCGCAGCGCTCAAAGCGATGATCCAGCAGAAAGGCCGCCCTGGGCAGGTAGCCAAAGTCCTCCAGCAGTGTAAACAGCGGAAAAAAGATTGCCATGGGCGGCAGCATCACTGCGACGACGCGGGCGGCGGTGTCATAGGCGCCCTCCAGCAGCAAACCGGTGAGCCAGTCGGGGAAATGCAGTGCCGCAGCGCCGGCGTGCAGCAGCTGTCCGATCCAGGTGAGCAGCCGCTCCAGCCACAGAGATGGGACATTGGCGCCAGAGATGGTCAGCCAGAAAACCCCCAGGAGCAGCAGCACCATGATGATCCTTCCGCTCCAGCGGCCCAACGTCAGCCGGTCCAGCCAAGACATGACGGGCCGCTGCTCGCCGGAGAGAACCCGGGCGGCGATTTCCTCGGCGCGATGGACAAACCGTGTGGCGGTTCGGTCTGTCATTTTACGGGAAGTGGGGGCAAGAACCTGTTCTCTGTCGCCAATCACCCGCCTGGGATGAGTGGGGACAAATCCGTCCACCAGTTCCCTGACCGTTTCCTGGAGGCGGTCCAGCCCCTGCCCTGCGCTGGCGGTGATGCCGACCACGGGGACGCCCAGCTCCAGGTGCAGTGCCGCCAAGTCCACGGACAGATGCCGCCGCGCCGCCTCATCCAGCAGATTGACACAGAAAACACAGCGGTCCGTCAGCTCCAGCACCTGGAGCATCAGGAGCAGATTGCGCTCCAGGCAGGTGGCGTCTCCCAGGACCAGCACACAGTCGGCTTGACAGCTCTTGAGAAACTCGGCGGTGATGCGCTCTTCCTCTGACCTGGAGCGCAGCGAGTACGTACCGGGCAGGTCCACCAGGCGATATGTGCGGCCCTTATAGCGATACCGCCCCTGGGCCACGGCCACTGTCTTCCCCGGCCAATTTCCGGTGTGCTGGTGCAGCCCTGTCAGCGCGTTGAAGAGGGTACTCTTCCCTACATTGGGATTTCCCACCAGGGCGACGACGACCTCTTCCCGATCTGCGCCATTCATGGCGCCGCCTCCGCCGCCACGGTGATGCGGCGGCAATCCTGGGTGCGCAGGGCGATGACAGCGCCCCGAATGGAGAACGCCATGGGCGATCCGGCCGGCGCTGTGTAAAGATGGCGGACTCTGGTCCCCGCTACCAGGCCCAGCTCCCCTAGCCGCCGCCCGGTGCCGGGCTCCAGCGTCTCACAGCGCATGACGCCCCAGGCTCCCAGCGGCAGCGCGGCAAGGGACAATTCTTGCAAGGGAATCCCTCCTTATGATGGTTTCCCATCATCCTATGCCCGGCTGCTGAGATCGGTCAAAAAAAGAGGGTGCGTTCCACGGAACGCACCCTGTATTCTTGTATGGCGTGAAACTCTTTCCGCAGCGTCTGACAGCTGGGCGCTTGCGCCGGGCTGCCCGCAGAAAAATTATTTTTCCTTCTTTTCCTTCTTCTGCTTCGCCTGCTTGCGGGCCTGAATCGCGGCTTCCTTTTCCTTGGCCGCGGCCTTCTCCGCCGTGTTGTTGGTGGAAATGGCCCACTTGGTGAACTCAATGCGGACCTTGTCGGCGCCGACTTCGATGACAATATTGTCATCCTTCACATGGACAATGTCGCCCACGACGCCGCCAATGGTGGTGATATTGTCGCCCACCTTCAGGCTGTTGCGCATTTCGTTCATGGCTTTTTTCTTCTTGTTCTCGGGGCGGATCAGGAAGAAATAGAAGACGCCGATCATGACCACCATCATGATAATCATGGACATACTATCTGCTGGCATGGAATATCCTCCGTTTCTCAAATTACTGCTATTATACAGATAACCTGGTGTAAATGCAAGAGAGAACGCTAAATTTTCCGGTCCAGCACTTCGCTGTAGGTGCTGCGGAACTGCTGGAACACGCCGCCGTCGATGGCCTCGCGGATGCGCGCCATCAGCGTATTATAGAAATAGAGATTGTGCATCACGCTCAGCCGCATGGCCAGCATTTCTTCCGCCTTGAAGAGATGCCGGAGGTAAGCCCTGGAGTAGCGGCGGCAGACGGGACAGTCGCACTGGGGATCAATGGGCTGGGTATCCAGCTCATACTTGGCGTTCTTCAGATTGATGGCGCCGGACCAGGTGAATAGCCTGCCGTGGCGGGCATTCCGGGCCGGCATGACGCAGTCGAAGAAGTCCACGCCCCGGGCCACCGCCTCGATGATATTGGACGGCGTGCCGACGCCCATCAGATACCGGGGCTTGTCCTGGGGCATGTGGGGTTCCACCGCGTCGATGATCTCGTACATCGTCTCGGTACTCTCCCCCACCGCCAGGCCGCCGATGGCGTAGCCGGGCAGATCCAACTGCGCGATCTCCTCCATGTGGCGAATGCGCAGGTCCGGGTATGTGCCGCCCTGGTTGATGCCGAAGAGGACCTGCCCGGGGTTCACGGTGTCGGGCAGGGCGTTGAGCCGGTCCAGCTCGGCCTTGCAGCGCCGGAGCCACCGGGCCGTTCTGTCGCAGGAGGCCTTGACATAGTCATAAGGCGCGGGGTTTTCAATGCACTCGTCAAATGCCATGGCGATGTCGGAGCCCAGATTGGACTGGATTCGCATGCTCTCCTCCGGGCCCATGAAGATCTTGCGGCCGTCGATGTGGGAGGCGAAGTGGACGCCCTCCTCCTTAATCCGCCGGAGAGACGCCAGGGAGAACACCTGAAAGCCGCCGGAATCCGTGAGGATGGGGCCGCTCCAGGTCATAAACTTGTGGAGGCCGCCCATCTTGCGCACCACCTGGTCGCCGGGCCGGAGATGGAGGTGATAGGTGTTGGAAAGCTCCACCTGGGTGCCGATTTTTTCCAGGTCCGCTGCGCTGAGTGCGCCCTTGATGGCACCCAGGGTACCGACATTCATAAAGACCGGCGTTTGCACGGTTCCGTGGGGGCAGGTGAACACGCCGCGCCGGGCGTGGCCTTCGGTTTTTGTAACGGTAAACATATACGGCCCCCCTTCAAGAAAGTCCGCTGGCCAGGAACATGGCGTCTCCAAACGAGAAGAAGCGATAGCGCTCCTGGACTGCCACCTCATAGGCGTGGAGGATATGCTCCCGCCCGGCAAAGGCGGAGACCAGCATCACCAGCGTGCTTTCCGGCAGGTGGAAATTGGTGATCAGGGCGTCCATGGCCTTGAAGCGGTAGCCGGGATAGATAAAGATATCTGTCCAGGCCGAGGATTCATGGAACAGCCCGTCCTCCCCAGCCAGGGATTCCAGCGTACGGCACGAGGTGGTGCCGACGCACACCAGCCGTCCTCCGGCGCGGCGCGTCTCGTTGAGCAGCTGCGCCGTCTCCTGAGAGATCATGCAGAACTCACTGTGCATCTGGTGGTCCGTGATCTCCTCGGCCTTGACAGGACGGAAAGTGCCCAGCCCTACGTGCAGCGTCACATAGGCTATCTTCACGCCCTTGGCCGCGATTTTATCAAGCAACTCCTGGGTAAAGTGCAGTCCTGCCGTGGGGGCCGCGGCGGAGCCGTTGATCTTGGAGTAGACGGTCTGGTACCGCTCCGGGTCCTGGAGCTCCTCCTTGATATAGGGCGGCAGTGGCATCTTGCCCAGCCGCTCCAGCACCTCCAGAAAGATGCCGTCATAGTGGAAGCGGATCAGCTTATTGCCGTTTTCCATGGCCTCCTCCACCGTGGCGGTCAGAGCGCCGTCTCCGAAGGAGAGGGCCGTGCCGGCTTGGGTCTTGCGGCCCGGCTTCGTCAGGCACTCCCAGAGGCCGTCCCCCTTGTCCCGGAGCAGCAGCACTTCCACGGCGCCCTTGGTGGGCTCCCGATGGCCCAGCAGCCGGGCCGGCAGGACGCGGGAGTTATTCAGCACCAGACAGTCGCCGGGGTTCAAAAAGTCGATGATTTCATAAAAGTGATGATGGCCCACCGCGCCGGTATCCCGGTCCAGCGTCATCAGCCGGGAGCTGTCCCGCCGCTCCAGCGGCGTCTGGGCGATCAGCTCTGGCGGTAGGTCATAGTAAAAATCGTGTGTTTTCAACAATCAAACCTCTTTCCGTCACTGGCAATTTGCATGGTTAAACATTGACAGACAGCGCAGGATATGATATGATGATGTGGCCTTCAAAGACATTTGACTTTCTACCGCGCACACATGGCTGCACTGCTGCCTTGCATATCGGCCATATTATAGTATATTTTGTGTTTTGAAGCAATCCCAACTTACAAGAACACATGGAAATGGAGCGATTGACTATGAACAAGTACAAAGTCGGCATCATCGGCGCCACCGGCATGGTGGGCCAACGGTTCGTCTGCCTGAACAGCACCCATCCCTGGTTTGAGATCGTGGCCCTGGCGGCCAGCGCCCGCAGCGCCGGCAAGACCTACCGCGAGGCCGTGGGGCATCGCTGGGCTATGGAAGAGCCCATGCCCGAAGCTGCCGCCCAGATGGTGGTGCTGGACGCCGAAGGCGATGCCGAGAAGATCGCCCAGATGGTCGACTTTGTATTCTGCGCCGTGGATATGAAGAAGGACGAAATCCGCGCCCTGGAAGAGCGGTATGCCAAGCTGGAGTGCCCCGTGGTTTCCAACAACTCGGCCCACCGCTGGACGCCGGACGTCCCCATGGTGGTGCCGGAAATCAACGCCGACCATATCAAGATCATCGACGCGCAGAGAAAGCGCCTGGGCACCAAGCGGGGCTTTGTAGCCGTCAAGTCCAACTGCTCCCTCCAGAGCTACGTCCCGGCTCTCCATCCGCTGAAAAAGTTCGGCCTGGAGGCCGCGCTGGTTTGCACGTACCAGGCGATCTCCGGCGCCGGCAAGACCTTTGAGACCTGGCCTGAGATGGTGGACAATGTCATCCCCTACATCGGCGGCGAGGAAGAAAAATCCGAGCAGGAGCCGCTGAAGCTCTGGGGCCACATCGAGGGCGACAAGATTGTCAACGCCGAGGGCCCCGCCATTACGGCCCAGTGCTTCCGCGTGGCCTGCAGCAACGGCCATATGGCGGCTTGCTTCATGCGCTTTGGTGAAAACAAGCCCGCCATGGAGGAGATCAAGGCCTGCTGGGCCAATTTCTCCGGCCGCGCCCAGGAGCTGAACCTCCCCTCCGCCCCCAAGCAGTTCCTGCACTACTTCGAGGAGGAAAACCGGCCTCAGACCAAGCTGGACCGGATGCTGGAGGGCGGCATGGCCGTCTCCATCGGACGGCTGCGGCCCGACACCCAGTATGACTACAAGTTCGTCTGCCTGAGCCACAACACCCTCCGGGGTGCCGCCGGCGGCGCGGTGCTGCTGGCCGAGCTGCTGTGCGCCGAGGGCTACATCGGCCACAAGGCTTAATTGCAAATGACATAAAAACGGGACGCTGCACACGCGGCGTCCCGTTTGCTATCCTTGGTTATCTTTGGCGGCAAAATAGTCGTCACAATATCCGTCCCACAGTTTCTGGTAGTCCTGGTGATTTAACAGGGTCATGTCCCCCGGGCAGCGGATTTTACGCCGCTGGGCCTCCCGGACAAAATCCATGGTGTAATCTCCTGCCTCGTCCACCACGGCACGGACGACTGTCCAGCCGCTGGCAGCGGCCAGGTAGAGCCTGGTGTGGCCGTCCAGGGAGATGTATCTTCCATCCCAGGGCGATACCGGCACGATGATTTCGTCCGGGCAGGTGATAAACGTCCGGACAGCGGCCAGCTTATCTTCATCCACATAGAACTGCGAGGGCTGGATTTGTTCCAGTGGGATGCGCAAAAGCTCCACCGGCGCAAAGGCCTGGAGCAGATTCCCCAGCGCATCGTAAAAGCGGGTGATATGCGGGGCGTAGAAGCGGAACTCCTCCAGAAGCGGTTCGAGGTCTGGCCGTGCCTTCCCACGGACGACGGCCTCAGACGAGGAGACGATCTCCAACTCGTACGGCTCACCGTCCGCCAAAAAGCCGCCGTGCTGCCGCAGCACGGCGGGGGAAAAACGCGGATCTTCATAGGTGTTGATGCGAACGAGTTCCATACGGTTTTCCTTTCAAGATGATGCGCAGGCCGCCGCAGCGCACTGCGGCGGCCTTGATGTCATGGATCGTTTGGACACAGCAAAACAGGGGCGGAACGCTCAGGCCTCGGACAATTGAAGCGCTAGTGTCAGGATCTCGCCGTTGACACGGACCCAAGGCTCAATCTCATCCGGTTTCTCCTCCTCCGGTATCAAAGAAGAGAAGGCGTCAAAGTAGTTTTCCGCCCAGAGGACGCTGCCCGCCGGCTCGGCGTTTATATAGTTCGCGGCGGCCTCGTCGGATAATTCGCTGAGATATGCCTCCCGCAAGGCAGACTGCTCTGCGTCAGACAGAGTGCCGGCCAGTGTCATCTTGGGGAACCAGTACTTGAGCTGTTCATTGTCCACCCATGTCTGCGCTTCCCCGTCAATGGAAGAGTAGCGGACATATTCCTCTGCCTCTGGCCCGTACTCTGCACGAAGCGCATCCAGAAGCGCCTGCTGGTCGCAATCGGCGGTATAGAAAAAATGCACCTGACACAGGCCCAGGGGTACGGTCGGGTCATCGGTAAAATTCGCGAAATTGAAGTAGACGATCTGGGCAGTCTGGCCGAAGGCATCCCAATTCTCCAGGCGCAACGTTCCGCCGCGTTCGCTTTCCTCTTCCCACATCGCGGGATCGAACTCCAGCTCCAGCGCTTGGCAGACCTCCTCCACGGAGGCGTTCCAGGGAATTCCCTCGAATTCCATCGTGTCAGGCGTTTCCGCTTTGCCGGCACAGGCACAGAGCACGACCAAAAGGCAAAGCAGCAGCCCGATACAGGGTATGTAGCCGTGATTCTTCATATGCGGCTCCTTTCCTACGTATCTCGTACGGAAATATGCATGATGTCTGGCTGGTGGCTGCTTCTTGCAAGGGTACTTCCTATTTTTAGAATACCATATTTTCCTTATATGTATCAGTAAAATAGAGTAATTTACATTTTTTCTCACGCTCTTACAAATCAGTCCGTACATTTTTATTCAGGATAAACAAAAATTGTAAGCCCTGGCGCCGCTTGAAAAGGCGGCGCCGGGGATTCTATTAAAGGGTGGCCTTGTGGAAGACCTTTTTGCCCTTGCGGATCTTGAGGCCGGCCTTCAGGTCGTCAGCGGTGAACTTGACGTCGATGGTGGGGACCTTTTCGTCGTTGACGAAGACGCCGCCCTGCTGCACCAGCCGCCGGGCCTCAGACTTGCTAGGGGCCAGCTTGCAGGCCAACAGCAGGTCGAGAATGGCGATGGAGCCGTCGGTCAGCTGCTCGGCAGAGAGGACCGTGGTGGGCATATCGCTGTCGTCGCTGCCGCCGCCGAAGAGAGCCTTGGCCGCGGTTTGGGCCTTGTCGGCTTCCTCCTGGCCGTGGACCAGCTTGGTCAGCTCATAGGCCAGGATGGCCTTGGCCTCGTTGAGCTGGCTGCCCTCCCAATTGGCCATGGCATCGATCTGCTCCAGCGGCAGGAAGGTCAGCATCCGGATGCACGTCATCACGTCGGCGTCGTCCACGTTGCGCCAGTACTGGTAGAAGTCGAAGGGCGAGGTCTTGTTGGGATCCAGCCACACGGCGCCCTTGGCGGTCTTGCCCATCTTCTTGCCCTCGGAGTTGAGGAGCAGCGTGATGGTCATGGCGTGGGCGTCCTTGCCCAGCTTCCGGCGAATGAGCTCCGTGCCGCCCAGCATATTGGACCACTGATCGTTGCCGCCGAACTGGAGGTTGCAGCCGTAGTGCTGGAAGAGGTAGTAAAAGTCGTAGGACTGCATGGGCATATAGTTGAACTCCAGGAAGCTCAGGCCCTTCTCCATCCGCTGCTTGAAGCACTCGGCCCGGAGCATATTGTTCACCGAGAAGCAGGCGCCGATGTCCCGGATAAAGTCGATGTAGTTGAGGTTCAGGAGCCAGTCGGCGTTGTTGACCATCATGGCCTTGCCCTCGCCGAACTCGATGAACCGCTCCATCTGCTTCTTGAAGCAGTCGCAGTTGTGCTGAATGGTCTCCCGGGTCATCATGGAGCGCAGATCCGTGCGGCCGGAGGGGTCGCCGATCATGGCCGTGCCGCCGCCGATCAGCGCGATGGGGCGGTTGCCGGCCATCTGGAGACGCTTCATTAGGCACAGGGCCATAAAGTGGCCCACATGGAGGGAATCCGCCGTGGGATCGAAGCCGATATAGAAGGTGGCTTTGCCCTCGTTGATGAGACGGCTGACTTCTTCCTCATCCGTGACCTGGGCGATGAGGCCACGGGCCACCAGTTCTTCATAGAGTGTCATGGTAACAATCCTTTCTAGTTGGTCTGCTCCAGGAGTTTCAGGACGAACGCCCGCAGCAGTATGATATTTTGTTCTTCCAATATGGTATCCCGTTTGGTGTGGATTCTACCGAGATAATAGATGCCGTGGCGGGTTTTCCGCATGGCGGCGATGCCCACGCCCAAGGGGAATTGGGCCTGATCGGAGGGATAGAAGCCGAACTGATCCCAGATTACCAGCTCCTTCTCCCCTGCCGGGCCGGCAGCGGCCTGGAGCCGCTCAAACAAGGCGCGGTCCCGTTTGACTTTGGCTTTTGGGAAAAAGAGAAGATGGTCCCCATCGCCTACGCAGTCAAAGTTCAGCACCAGCTGCCCCTGAGAGGCCTTTCGGTGGGCCTTGCGGTAAGAGGCAGAGCCAAAAAGTCCGGCTTCCTCCAGATCGAAAAGGACGAAGCAGACCTGGGCGCGTTGCTCCTCCGGCAGCGCCGCCATCAGATCCAGCACCGTCAGGACACCGGAGGAATTATCGTTGGCATTGGTGGGATTAGCCGGGCCGAAAAGCAGCAGGTAAAGGAAAAGCAGAAACAGCACTTCCGCCGTGACACTGGCCACCAGCGGTCCCCGCATCAAAATGCCAACCGCAATGCCGATGGCGCAGGGTACCAGGATGAGAACGGCGCAAAGCAGCAGCTGGTAGAGAAGATAGATACTCAAATGGCAAGGTGTGATAAAATTGGGAAAAGGCAGCCGGGCGCAGGTATCATAGTGGGCGGTGACGAGATACGCCGCCGCGTCCGGATTTCCAAAGACGATATTTTTTGCGCCGAAGGCACCGGATTCCACCGTGCCCGTATAGCCCCGTGCTGCTCCATAGCGCAGCGCGGCCTCGCGGAACGCGGCCTTCTGCTTTTTGGACTTTCGCACAGGGAACTGGTCTATGAGTTCTCTGCCGTACAGCACATCATCGCCCCCTTTCAAGATTGAGATTTAATCCATCAGACGCACCCCGCAGTGGGGGCATCTGGCGTCATCGATTTCGTGGAGCTGACTGCAATGAGGACACGGTGCCTGGGCAATGCCGCTGCCCGCAGCTGCGGATTCAGAATCTACAGCATAAAACTCCAGCTTCCGGCAGGCGTCACAGCAATAAACTTCCACTTCCAGTGAGCCGGAAACCAGATTGATCAGACTGCCAAGCAGCAAACCGTATTGCCCCAGCTGGAGCTTTTCCGCACTCACAAATTCCATATTACCGCCGCATCGAAGGCACTTGAAATTGGATTTTCGCTGCGATTCACCCATAAAAAAGCCCTCTGTCTGACGACAGAGGGCGAAAACTCGCGGTACCACCTCAGGTTCGCCGCAGCCTCGCGGGTGCGGCCTCACGGAGTCGGAGACTCCCGGCTGTAACGGGCCACCCGGCGCACCCTACTCTTCGTTCAGGCCGCTGCTCCAAGGCGTATTCGGGCAGGACGTCCGCCTCCTTGCACCAACCGGAGGCTCTCTTCAGGGCGCGATCTGCCGTACTGTTCCTTTTCCTCGCATGTATCGACATCATAGTAGCAGAAACCAGCCGGTTTGTCAATCGGATATCCGCCGGTTCATGGCTATTGTGGACGTAGGGCAGGTGCGCTGCGCCCGACAGGTCTGCGGGCCGATGTGGGCATCGGCCCCTACGAAGCAGAGCCATTGAACCTCGGTGGGATCGGAACCCAGTCCTGGGCGGCTTGCGGGGGCTATTTTCTATCCGATTGCAGCATCTCCTCGGCGCTGCGGAGGGTGGTTTCCGTGATTTCGGCGCCGCCGATGATCCGGGCGATCTCCCGGGTGCGTCCGGCCCGGTCCAACGGCGTCACCTGGGTATAGGTCCTCCCCTGCCGCTCCGACTTGGCGATCAGCAAGTGAACGTCCGCTGCCGCGGTGATTTGGGGCAAGTGGGTCACGCAGAGGACCTGCTTGCTCCGAGACACGGACCGGAGCTTTTCCGCCACCTTCTGGGCGGCCCGTCCGCTGACACCGGCGTCCACCTCGTCAAAAATCAGGGTGCCCACCTGGTCTTGCTCCGCCAGGACGTTCTTGATGGCCAGCATGATCCGCGCCAGCTCGCCGCCGGAGGCCACCTTGCTTAAAGGCTTCAGCGCCTCGCCCACGTTGGCGGTCATCAAAAAGCGCAGCTGGTCGATGCCGCTGGGGCCCAGTGGCTGCTCTGTCAGCTCGCAGATAAACTGCGCCCGGGGCATATCCAGTGCCGCCAGCTCCTGGGAAAGCCGCGTCTCCATGGCCTGGGCGGCGTTCTGCCGCGTCTGTCGCAGCTGCAGGCCCAGCCGCTGGGCTTCCTCCGTGGCGGCCTGCAGCGCTGCCTCCAGCTGTTCCAGCCGCTCCTCGGAGAAGGTGATCTCGTCTAGCTCCGTCTGGGCCCGCTGTGCGTACTCTAAAATCTCCTCCACACTGCCGCCGTATTTGCGCCGCAGCCGGTGCAGCACATCCAGGCGGCTTTCGATCTGCTCCAGCTCCTCGCCGGAATAGGCCAGCTGCTCCAGCCGCTCCCGGATTTCCCCCGCCACATCGGAAAGTTCGATCTGAACGGTGCCGAGCCGCTCCGAGAGGGCGGCGATGGCGTCGTCATAGCGGGCGATGCGCGAGAGGGTGTGCGCCGCCTCTCCGGTGAGGTCCGCGGCGCCGGACTGATCGTCGCCGCCACTCAGGGCGTCCAGCGCCATGGCCAAGTGTTCCGATAGCTTTTGGGCGTTCTGCAGGAGCTTGCGCCGCTGCTCCAGGGTCTCGTCTTCGCCGGGCTGGAGCCTTGCCCGCTGGATTTCTTCCAGCTGGTACTGGAGGGCCTCCACCCGCCGCAGCTTTTCACCCTCGTCCATGGTGAGGCGCTCTTTTTCCTGCCGCAAAGCGGCAACCTGCTCGTAGGCCCTCTCATAGGCCTCCCGCGCTGGGGCGTTCTGGGCAAACAGATCCAGATACGAAAGGTGCTTCGTCTCGTCAAAGAGCTGCTGCGAGTCGTGCTGGCCGTGGATGTTGACCAGCTGTCCGCCCAGCTTCTTGAGGATGGCTACGGTGACGGGCCTTCCATTGACGCGGCAGACGTTTTTGCCGTCGCCATAGATCTCCCGCTGCACCAAAAGCTCGCCCGGCTCATAGTCCACACGGTTTTCCTGGAACCACGAAAGCTCCGGCACATCGGTAAACACGGCGCCGACGAAGGCGCGGTCCGTCCCAGTACGGATGACGTCCCGGTAAGTCCGCTCTCCCAGGATGGCCGAGATGGCGTCGATCACGATGGATTTACCGGCGCCGGTCTCGCCGGTCAGGACGTTGAAGCCCCGGTCAAAGGCAATCTCCGCCTGCTCGATGACGGCGATATTTTCGATGTGGAGTAAGCTCAGCATACGCCCGCCTCCCGGTCCGTCAGTTGATCTGCTTTTTGATATCGGCGCAGAGGGCCGCCGCGGAAGTCGTGTCCCGCATCAGTAAAAACGCCGTGTCATCCCCGGCCAGGGTGCCGACGATCATGTCCAAATTCATGGAATCCATGGCGGAGCAGGCGGCGGAGGCCAGCCCCGGCATCGTCTTCATCGCCACAATGTTCTGCGCATAGTCGCAAGAAACCACGCACTGGCGGAAAATACTGTGGAGCTTGGCGGAGGCGTTGGTCTCCAGCTGCTTGGGAACAGCGCTGTAGCGATAGCTGCCGTTTTCCCCCAGCTCCTTGATGATACGCAGTTCTTTGATGTCCCGCGAGATCGTAGCCTGAGTGGTAGCAAAACCGCAAGCCTCCAGTTCCTGAAGGAGCTGCTCCTGGGTTTCGATATCCTTGCTTTCGATCAGTTCCAATATTTTGGCTTGTCTGTTGGGTTTCATGGCTCAGCTCCTCAGGGAATATAAAATTTATTGTTGATAATCTCGTAAAAGCTGGTGTCCTTCAGCCGGATCAGGCGCGTTTCCTGCTCTGCCTTGCGAATCGTCACCACATCGCCCAAATTGAGGCGGTATGCCTTGCCGCCGTCCACGGACAAGAAGGCGTTCCGCCGCCCCAACTTGCTGAGCTTGACGGAAATGGTGCGCCAAGGCGCTGTGACGATGCTCTTGGCCTGGATGGCGTGGGCGCAGATGGGGGTGATCAGGATATTCTGGGCAGAGGGCTCCACGATGGGGCCGCCTGCGGACATGGAATAAGCTGTGGATCCGGTGGGCGTGCTGACGATGACGCCGTCGCCCGCAAAAGAGGTGGCTTCCACGCCGTCGCACTCCACCGAGAGCTGGATCACCCGCGCCACAGCGCCCTTGGTGATGGCTGCGTCGTTGAGGGCGATCTCGTCAAACGTCACCTTGCCCTCGCTGCGCACCGTGGCCCGGAGCATCATCCGCTTTTCCACCCGGTAGTCGTTGGCGGGCAGCCGCGCCAGAAGCGGCAGCTCGCTGGCCTCCAGCTCCGCCATAAAGCCCATGGTGCCGATGTTGACGCCCAGAATCGGTACATGGTGGCGGGTGGCGATTTTGGAGGCATGGAGGATGGTGCCGTCGCCGCCGAAGCAGATGAGCATATCCGCCGACTTGATCTCCCGGTGGATGTCGTGGAACTTGACGGTTTTGGGCAGCTCGAAGTTCTTGTCCACGTCAAAGGGCAGGCAAATCCGCGTCTCGACGCCGGCCTCTTGGAGGATGGCGACGGCCTGCTCCACATACTTAAAATTCCGATCCCGATAGGGATTGGGGGTCATGACAATTTTCATACGTCACCCCTTCAGCGCTGCATGGGCCTGGGCCACCAGGTCTGCGAGGTCCGGCACCCGGGATTCTCCGCCTGCCAGGGTGAGATGGGCCAAAAACTCAATGTTGCCCTCCGGCCCTTTGACCGGGGAAAACGTCAGGTTCAAAATGGAAAAGCGCAGCTCCCGGGCTGTTTCCACAAAGGATTCCAGCACCTCCCGGTGAACTGCCGGGTCCCGAACGACGCCCTTCTTGCCGACCTTCTCCTTCCCAGCCTCAAACTGCGGTTTGATGAGGCACAGCACCTGTCCCGTCTCTGGCTTGAGCAGGGCTCGAATCGCCGGCAGCACCAGCTTGAGGGAGATGAATGAAACGTCGATGACGGACAAGTCCAGCGGCTCTCCCAGCTGCTCCGGCGTGACATAGCGGATATTGGTCCGCTCCATGGTGACGACCCGGGGATCGCTGCGGATTTTCCAGGCCAGCTGGCCATAGCCCACGTCAATGGCAAAGACCTTCCTGGCCCCTTGCTGCAGCAGGCAGTCGGTGAAGCCACCGGTGGAGGCGCCGGAGTCGCTGCAAACGAAACCGGTGGGGTCCACGCCGAAGTCCCGCAGCGCCTTCTCCAGCTTCAAACCGCCGCGGCTTACATAGGGGCAGTGACCGCCGCGCACTTCAATCTGCGCTTCGCCGCCGTAAGATGCGCCGGGTTTGTCGGCCTTTTGGCCGTCCACAAAGACCTCGCCGCTCATAATGATGGCCTGGGCCTTGGCGCGGCTCTCCGCCAGGCCGCGCTCTACCAGCAAAACGTCCAAGCGCTCTTTATGCTTCATGGGCTGTCAGCTCCTTTGCCGCTTGATAAATGCCGCCCTCATCCAATCCGGTGCGGCGGCGCAGCAGAGCTACCGCGCCGTGGGGGACGATTCCGGACCGTAAATTGAGAAGCCTTGCCTTTCGGGGGCAGCAGCCCTGCCTGGAGAGCTGGGCCAGTAGTTCCACGCCGATGCAGCCGGCTTCCGCGGCCTCCTCCACGACCAGCAGATGCCGGCTTTTCTCCAGGGAGGAAAGCACCGCGTCCAGCGAAAGCGGCGCAATGCGATCCAGCTTGATGACGTCCGCCAGAATGCGCTCCTGCCGGAGATGTTCCGCCGCTGCCAGGCAGTCGTTGACATTGATGCCGTAAGTGACGATGGTCAGCGCCGGATGCGCCCAACGTCTGTCTTCCCAGAATTCGGCTTGATAAGCGCCGTCGCCGCCCCGGGGGTATCGCACCGCCACGGGGCCGCTCTCTTGGAGGAGCGCCGTGGTCAGCATTCTTCTGAGTTCCGCCTGGCTGGCGGGGCAATAGATCGTCATGCCGGGAATCTGCCGGAGGTAGCCCACATCGAATACGCCGTGGTGCGTCTCGCCGTCCTCCCCCACCAGGCCGGCCCGGTCCACTGCCAGCACCACATGAAGCCCCAAGAGCCCGACATCCTGCTGGAGCATATCGTAGCTCCGCTGCAAAAAAGTGGAGTACACCGCGAAGACGGGCAGCATCCCCTGCTTGGCAAGGCCTGCCGCCATGGAGACTGCGTGCCCTTCCGCAATGCCGACGTCAAAAAAGCGGTCTTTCAACTGGCCGGCAAAGGTGGAAAGGCCGGTACCCTGCTCCATGGCAGCTGTGATGGCGCAGATTCGCGGATCTGTCCGGGCCAATTCCAGCAGCGTGCCGCCAAAGGTCTCCGAAAAGCTCTTCCCGCCGGAGGGGGTTCCCACGCCTGTCACGGGGTTGAAGCGCCCGACGCCGTGGTATTTGGAGGGCGTGGCCTCGGCGGGGATGTAGCCCTTGCCCTTTTTGGTAATCACATGCAGGAGAACAGGGCCGCCCATGGACTTGGCCTCCCGCAAAAGAAACGTCAGCTTTTGCACGTCGTGCCCATCCACCGGGCCAAGATAGGAAAAGCCCATTTCCTCAAAAATGGTCACACCGATCAAGCGGCGGCGCATTCTGGTTTTGAGGCCATGGGTAAAGCGATACAGCAGCCGACCTCCGGGGATCTTTTGCGTCAGCTGTCGATAGGCTTTTTTCAAACCAAAATAGCCGGGCTTGAGCCGCAGCAGCTTCAAGTGCCGGGCGATGGCGCCCACATTCGACGTGATGGACATCCCGTTGTCGTTGAGGACCACCACCAGCGGCTCGCCGCTGGCGCCTGCATCGTTAAGGCCTTCGTAGGAAAGGCCGCCGGTCAGAGCGCCGTCTCCCAGGACGGCTACCACGTCGTAATCCGCTTGCTGAAGCGTCCTGGCCCTGGCCATGCCCAGGGCCACAGAGACGGCCTCCGAAGCGTGCCCGGCAATGAAAGCGTCGTGCGGACTTTCCGACGGCTTGGGGAAACCGGCGAGGCCGCCGTAAGTGCGCATCGTTGAAAAGCGGTCCATCCGCCCGGTCAAAATCTTATGAACATAGGACTGGTGCCCCACATCAAAGAGGAGCCGGTCCGTCTGCGTATCATAAACCTTGTGCAGCGCCACAGTCAATTCCACCACGCCCAGGTTGGAGGCCAGGTGGCCGCCGGTTCTTGCGATGTGCCGCACAAGAAATTCACGGATCTCCTCGCAGAGCTGCCGGTCTTGCGCCGGCGTCAGCTGCAGAAGATCCGCTCTGGAATTGAGTTGGGATAAAAGCATATCTTTCCTCCATCAATTCCGGCGAACAGTTTCCAAAATCCAGCGAGGCATAGACTTTACGCCATAAATCAGCTTGGCGGCGGCATGGATGATCATGGTGCTGTTTTTGATAGCGATGGACTTACCGAAGGCCTTTCCGCCCACAGTGAGGCCCGCCACAACGGCAGACATCAAAAGCTGCACCAGCTGACCAAGCCAGGACTCCATGCCGACAATGGCGCGGGCCGCAATTACGGCGGAAGCCGAGCCGGAGATGACGCCGCAGATATCTCCCACCACGTCATTGCAGAAGGACGAAACCCGTTCAGCCCGGCGCAGGAGCTTGAGCGCTTCCCTGGCTTCCGGCACTTTTTTCGCGGCCATAGAGTGAAACGGCGTTTCATCCGCTGATGTGGCCGCCACGCCGATGATGTCAAAGAGAATGCCCAGCAGGATAATGGCCGTCAAAGCAACAAAGCTCAGCACCAGGCTGCCGGACAGCAGCTGATTGGAAAGGAAACTCATGGTGGCGGAAATACCGATGGTGGCGCCGAAAATTGTGGTGACCCAATGCCAATCAGGCTGAATTCGGAATTTGATTGATTTTTTTTCTTTCTTATCCTTCACAAATTGCCTCCAAAGAAAAATAATGGCAGCAAATCAGGTTAATCTTACGGCTTAGGTCGGGTAGGATTTCCCCGGCGGCTGCTCCCCGTCGCCGTGGGAGCGGTTTCCCATGAAAGCCGCCGTCTTTCCGTTGCCGAGAAAGCAACCCGATTGCCACTGAGTCCGTACTGCAATCCCTGATTTGCTCTGTTAAGACAGCCTAGGTGATTTCCACAACAGCGTCCATCGACTCTTATCCTCTTTTGCAAGCAGGCTTTCGAGAGGCAATATCGCGCCTCGCCCCTGGCCTGGGGTCTGCGCGCCTGACACCTCTGTCCCGATCTGCTCACGCAAGGCAGGCTACGCTGTACACAGCGCTCCGGAAAGCCGTTGCACCGCGATACAGGTTCTCATCCTGCCTCGTACAGAGGTCGCTTTGACCGCTTGGGAGTACGCCTCTGCACAACAGCAGGTCTCCACAGCGGCAGGGTCGGGGTCTCCATGCCATTGGAGGCCGCCCTTCCGCCGCAGGCGTAATTGTTACGCCTTCCTTCAGCACCCACCCCAAACTGGGCGTAAGAAGCAGGCACCAAAGGTTTCACAGTTATGCCCTTTAAAGGATTTTTAGGCCCTTCCTGGGAGCCGGGGATACTGACTAGGATACTGCGCCATTATTTTGTTAGTATAGCACATTATTCATGGATATACAAGAGGTATCCATTCTTTTGCCCAAAGCGCAGAAAGCACCCTGGCACAGAATGTCTGTGCCAGGGTGCTGAAAGGCAGAGGGAATTACTCTTCCACGGACTCCTGGGCGTCGTCCTCGGTCAGGAGGGCGCGGATGGACAGGCTGATGCGCTTGTTCTCAGCGTCGATGTCAATGATCTTGGCATCCACTTCCTGACCCTCGGAAAGCACGTCCTCGGGCTTGCCGATGCGGCGATCCGCGATCTGGGAAATGTGGATCAGGCCGTCCACGCCGGGGATGATCTCAGCAAAGGCGCCGAAGGTCATCAGCTTGACGATCTTGACCTTGGCCACGTCGCCCACATGGAACTGGTTCATAAAGATGTTCCAGGGGTTGGTCTCGGGGGTCTTGTAGCCCAGGGAGATCTTCTTCTTCTCGGGATCGTAGGAGATGACAAAGACCTCGATCTCGTCGCCGACCTTGACCACTTCGGCGGGGTTCTTGATCCGGTTCCAGGACAGCTCGGACACGTGAACCATGCCGTCCACGCCGCCGATGTCCACAAAGGCACCGTAAGAGGTGAGGCTCTTGACCACGCCGGTGTACTTTTTGCCAACTTCGATCTCGGCCCAGATCTTCTCCTGCGCAGCCTTACGCAGCTCGCTGGTGACGGCACGGATGGAGCCGACCACTCTGCGGCGGGCGCGGTTGACCTCAGTAATCTTCATCTGCACAGTGGTCTTCACCAGAGCGGACAGGTCGCCGCCCTTGGGCACGCCAGTCTGGGAGGCGGGGATGAACACACGGACACCCTTGACATTGGCCACGATGCCGCCCTTGTTCTCTTCGGTGATGAGGCCTTCAACAACAGCCTTGCTCTCAGCGGCAGCCTCAATTTCTTCCCAAGCCTTGCCGGCTTCCAGGCGCTTCTTGGAAAGGCGTGCGGTACCCTCGGAATCGTTGACGTGGACTACCAGCACCTCAATCTCGTCGCCAACTTTGAGAACATCTTCCGGCTTCACGGAAGGATCGGAGCTGAAATCATCAACAGGGATATAACCTGCGTGCTTTGTACCCAGGTCCACCTGAATTTCGGTGGCGCCAATGGCAGTTACAATGCCTGTGACCTTATCTCCGTTATTTAAAGTCTTGATAGACTGCTCGAGAAGCTCGGCAAAGTCTTCCTCCTGGGCAGTTTCAACTTTGATTTCTTCGCTCATTATGTTGTTGACCTCCTTTATTATCCACGCCGGGGTGGATGCCCCCGCCGTGATACCAACAGAACCAAGACAAGAAAAATGCGATACGTCCAGTCCGCTGGCATCCTCCACCAGCGTCACATCCTCGCAGTGTTGCCTACAGATCATGGCAAGCCGCTTGGTATTGGAGCTGAAGGAATCGCCGACGACGACCATCGCATCGCAGCATCTGGATAGCTCACTCGCTTCTTTCTGCCGTTTTTCTGTTGCTTCGCATATTGTATCAAATATTTCGGAATTTGTACACTGTTTTTTTATAATTTTCTTGCAGGATTCCCATAAATTCTGCGTGCTTGTGGTTTGCGAGACCATGGTGACGGGCGTATCGCGGTTTTGCGGCGCCTGATCGAGCCAATTTTCCAGTTCCTCCGGGGTTTCAAACACCAGGGGCCTCCTGCACCAGCCGGCAATGGCCTCCACCTCCGGGTGGGTCCTGGTGCCGATGATGATGGGGTGCCGTCCTTTTTCCTCCGCCTGAATGACCAGCTTATGAATGCGCTTGACAAAGGGACAGGTGGCGTCTACGATCTCCACGCCCTGATCCTGCAGCCGCGCATAGACGGCGCGGGAAACGCCGTGGGAGCGAATCACGACGCACTCCCCTGGCTTGGCCTCCTCGGGTTCCTTCAGCTCCCGGACACCGCGCTGCATGAAATGGTCCATGACATGGCGGTTGTGGATGATAGGGCCCAGCGTGGCCACCTGCTTGCCCTGGTCGACTGCCTCCTCCACCAAGGAGACGGCGCGATCTACGCCGAAGCAGAAACCGGCGGACTTTGCCAATGTGATCTTCATGTGTTCTCCCCCAGACGATAAATGGTACCCATTAAGTCATCTGTGGCCTGCTCCAGCTCTTCCTCCGAGGGGCGCTTGTTGGCAAAGGTGGGGCGGTAGGGTTCGCCGATCACACAGGTCAGCTTGCTGAAGGGGCGGCGCTTCACCGTGAGGTAAACCGGCAAAATGGGCGTATCGGTTTTCTGGGCCAGCAGCACCGCGCCGCGCTTGGCTTTCACCTGGCGGCCCGGCTTGACGCGGGTTCCCTCCGGGAACAGCAGCAGCTGCTGCTCATCCCGCAGGCAGCGGATGCCGGTCTTGATGCCGCTGATATCCATGCCGTCCCGGTCGATGCCAAAGACGCCGATGCTGCGCAAAAACCAACCGAGGATCGGCACATCAAAGGCTTCCTTTTTGGCCATCACGCGGGGCATATGGCCCATCCGCAGCGCCATGATGATCCAGATGGGGTCGGCGAGGCCGCTGTGGTTGGCGCAGATCAAAAGACGGCCGTCCTTGGGGATATGTTCCCTGCCCACGACGCGGAACACAGGGTGGTAGAAAAACAGTCCAATGCGGCAGGCGACAAAGAGGAAACAGTAAATTGCCCCGTGGATCATATGGCCAGCCTCTTTTCTACAATCGCCAGAATGGCGGCGGCGCTCTCTTCCGGGGACAGCGAGGATGTATCCAGCACGACGGCGTCCGGCGCTTGCTTCAAGGGAGCGACGGCGCGGGTGGTGTCCCGCAGGTCCCGCTGGCGGATGTCCTCCAGCACGTGTTCCAGCGTGGCCTTTTTGTTGCCCTTTTCCCGCAGCTCCAGCAGCCTCCGCTGCGCCCGGACCTCCGGGGACGCAGTGAGGAATATCTTGACATCCGCCTTGGGCAGCACTACGGTGCCAATATCCCGCCCGTCCATGACCACATTCCGCGTGGCCGCCAGGTCCCGCTGCAAATCCAGCAGCACGTCCCGCACCACCTTCAGCGCGGAAATCTGGGAGGCATAGCTGCCCATCTCCTCGGTCCGCAGGTCCTCTGTCACGTCCTGTCCGTTGAGGATCATGTGCTGTGCACCCGCGCTGTCGTACTCGATCTGAATGGCGGCGTCGTCAATCAGTCGCGTGATCCCATCCACGTCCTTGGGGCTGATGCCGCAAATCTGCAAAAACAGGCCGATGGTTCGATAGATGGCGCCGGTATCTACATAGGAGTACCCCAGGCGGCTGGCCACCAATTTGGCCATAGTGCTTTTACCGGCCCCGGCGGGGCCGTCGATGGCGACGGAAATGTACTTCATGCCAATGCCTCCTCTTCCCTGGCAGCGGCAGCCAATCCGGCAGCACGGCCCGTTGCCCAGGCGATTTGTAAATTAAAGCCGCCGGTATAGGCGTCCACATCCAGCAGTTCTCCGGCGATGTAAAGACCTTTGACCTGCTTTGATTCCATGGTCTTGGGGTTGACCTCCCGCACCGAGACGCCGCCGGCCGTGATGATTGCCTCTTCCACCGGGCGCGTACCGCGGATTTTCACCGGAAAGGCCTTGGTCATCTCCAGAAGCCGCCGCCGCTGGGCGCGGGTGACGGAGTTGGCCTTGGTCTCCGGGGAAATTTCGGCCAGCTCCAGCATCACCGGGATCAAAAGACGGGGGTAGAGATCCTGGAGGGCGTGGTCCATATTGCGGTTTTGGTATTGTTCCAGGTCCCGCAGGATCCGCTGATCCAGCTTCTGCTCGTCCAGCGCGGGCTTTAAGTCAATGAGGACTTCCCGAATCTCTCCTGGCTTGCCGTGGGCGCTGGCGCTGAGAATCACCGGCCCGGAAAGGCCGAAATGGGTAAAGAGCAGCTCGCCGAAATCGGTATATATGGTCTTCCCTGCCGCGTTTTTCACGCGGATGGCACAGTTGCGCAGGGAAAGTCCCTGCAGCTTCGGACAGGTCTCTCCGTCCTCCTCCAGCGGCACCAGAGAGCCCCGGGGCGGCTGGATGGTGTGCCCCAGCGCCTGGGCCAGGCGATAGCCATCTCCGGTGGAGCCGGTACGGGGATAGGAACAGCCGCCAGTGGCGAGAATGACGCGATTGGCAGTCAAAAATCCTTGCTCCGTGCGGACGCCGCAGACGGCGCCGTTTTCCACGACGATCTCAGTCGCCCGTGCCCGGCGCACCAACACGCGATGTTCCTCCAGAAAACGGGTCAGCGCCTGGATGACGCTGCTGGAGCGGTCCGACACCGGGAAGACCCGGTTCCCGCGCTCCACCTTCAGCGGACAGCCGTGGGCCTCAAAAAAGGCCATGGCGGCCTCAGGCGGAAAGGCATCCAGCGCGCTATACAAAAACCGGCCGTTGCGGGGGATATTTTTCAAGACCTCGTCCACGCCGCACTGGTTGGTGACGTTGCACCGGCCCTTGCCGGTGATGGCCAGTTTCATGCCCAGCCGCTGGTTGGGCTCCAGCAGCTCCACGTGGCCGCCGGCCTCCGCTGCCCAGCCCGCCGCCATCATGCCGGCGGCACCGCCGCCGATGACGACGATTTTATGGTTCAACGCGCTCATAGACTTCATACTCCTGCCAGATTCCCTCGAGATTTTCGAAGATCCTCGAGAGTTCTCCCTTCTTCTTCTGCCCAATGGCCACGATCAGGGCGTTGACCAGGCTCATGGGCGCCACAAGAGAATCCACCACCGAGACCATGTCGCTCTTCGCGAGAAGCGTGTGGTCGGCCCGTTTGGCCGCCGGTGCCTCCAGGGAGTCGGTGATGGCCACCACCTCCGCGCCGGAGTCCCGGGCAAACTCCATCAGCTGCACGGTTCGGCTGGAGTAGCGCGGCAGGCTGATTCCGATGACCACATCTCCCTGGGAGACGTGGAGCATCTGCTCGATCATCTCACTGGTGGCCGACGAGCTGACCAGGTGGACATTGTCGAAGATATTGCGGAAGTAAAAGCTCATAAACGTGGCAATGACCGCCGAGGAGCGGACGCCGACGATATAGATGTTCTTGGCCCGCAGGATAGCCTCCACTGCCTGATCCAGCACCCGGCGGTCCAGCGCCTCGCTGGTCATGCGGATGCTCTCCCAGTCCGCCTGTAAAACCATGGAGACCACGTCCTGGTCGCCCAGGCGGTCGTTGGTCACTTCGATCCGCTGCACCGAGGTGAGCTTGTTGCGCACCATCTCTTGCAGCGCCTTCTGCATACTGGGATATCCGTCAAACCCCAGCTCCACCGCAAAACGGACCACCGTGGATTCCGACACGCTGACCATCTTCCCCAGGCGGCTGGCCGTCATAAAGGCGGCTTTGTCGTAGGAGGATTCGATATACTGCGCGATGCGCCGCTGTCCCTTGGAGAAGGACCCCATCTGATTATGTATGGTAGATAAAATATCGGTGGCCATGCTGCCGCTCCTTTGGTGATTATAGATGCGATCTACTAAAACTATAGCTTTTTCGATGAGATTTTGCAAGAGGATTTCACGGCTTGACTGTTGGAAAAAGGCTGCCGCAGTTCTCGCTCCAATGCGTTCAGCTCAGTGGGAGTCAGAAGCCGCCATTTCCCCGGCGGCAGCTCCCCCAGCAGCAGCGGCCCCTCCTGGACGCGAATGAGCCGTGTCACCGTGAGGCCCGCCGCCTCACACAGGCGGCGGATCTGCCGGTTGCGCCCGTCGTGGAGCAGAAACTCCAGGCCGGTCTTCTCTCCCCGCTGCCAGATCTCCCGCACCTGGGCCGGCGAGGTCCAGCGCCCATCAATCTCAATGGGCGTCTGGAGCTGCCGCTTCGCGTCGGCGCGGTAGCCCGTCACCGTGACGCGGTATCGCTTGGTCACGCCGCCGCTGGGGTGCATCAGGCGATGGGCCAATGCGCCGTCGTTTGTCATCAGCAGCAGTCCTTCGGAGTCCATGTCCAGCCGCCCCACCGGGTACACCCGGCAGCCGCAGTCCGCCACCAGCTCCGAGACGTTTCGGCGCCCCTTTTCATCCGAAAGCGTTGTGACATAGCCCCGGGGCTTGTGGAGCATCAGATATATGTGCTCCGGCGGCGCTGCAAGGGGCTTTCCATCCAGCAGAATTTCATCCCGCTCTAAGTCCGCAGAGGCACCCAGGGCGGCCACCTGGCCGTTGACCCGGACACGACCTGCCGCGATCATCGCCTCCGCCTGCCGGCGGGAAGCAATGCCGCAGCGGGACAATAGCTTCTGCAGCCGTTCCTCCATGGCTATTCCTCCTCCAGAACAGTATGGCACCAGTAGAGCGGTACCGACAGCGTCTGAGCGCCGTCCACATAAATTCGCAGTACCCCCGCTGGGTCTCCTTCGCGCACCGGTGCGTAGACAAACCGCGGCACATCCACGGTAGCCGTCCAGCGCTCCTCTGACGCCACAGGGAAGATCACGTCTTCCGCCGCTGCCACCATGGCATAGGGCTCCGTCCCGCTTAGGACCGGCACCCGGCCCAGCACTGCTCCGGCAGAGGCAATGCGCTCCGTCGTAAAGGTCGAAAATCCGTAGTCCAGCAGTGCCGCGTGATCGGCCCAATCGTTGGGATCGTCGATGGTCACGGCCACTAGCTCCCGACCCTGCTGTTGGGCACAGGAGACCAAAATGCGCCCAGCGGCGCGGGTATAGCCTGTTTTGACGCCGAGGGCGCCGGGATACTGCCAAAGGAGCTTGTTGTGGTTGGTGAACTGCCGCCCCTCCAGTGCGATGGCTTTGGTGGACACGACTTCGCGGAACACTGGATCTTCCATGGCCGCTGCAGCCAGGTGCGCCAGGTCCGCTGCGGTGGAATAGTGTTCCGAATCATCTAATCCATGGGGATTGACGAAGTGCGTGTCACATAGTCCCAGCTGCTGCGCCTTTTGGTTCATCAGCACAGCGAAATTCGCCACGCTGCCGGCGCAGTAGACGGCCAAGGCCGTGGCGGCATCGTTGCCGGAGTGGAGCATCATCCCATAGAGCAGGGTCTTGACCTGAAAGACGTCCCCGGCCTGCAGGTCCATGCTGGAGCCCTCCACGTTCACCGCCTCCGGCGGAATCTCCACCGGCGCGTCCAGACTGCAAAGCTCACACACCAAAAGGCCGGTCATAATTTTGGTGGTGCTGGCGATCAGTGCGCGCTGGTCGCTGTTTTGCGCCCAGAGGACACGCCCTGTGTTTCGGTCCAGCAAGATGGCGCTTTGCGCCGATACGGCAGGCGCCGCCGCGGACGCGCTGCCGACGAAAAGGATGGCGGCGATCCAGAGGGCCGCCGCGCAACGAATTACATATTTCATATCCATTCCCCCCGACTAGTATGCCCAGCCGGAGGGAATGCTACTGATTTTTGCGATGCAAGCATCGCAAAATCAAGAAATCCGCCATTTCCTCGCCCCATCCGGGGCAACCGGAAATGATGCGCAAAACTTTGTGCGCAGCTGCCGTTGCCTATTTTCTCGGTGTATTCTGCGCATGAAGTTTTATACGTCTGCACCGTCGTCCGTTTTCTTTTTCAAGAGCGAAGAAACCTGGTCGATGAGGTCCGGGAGCATTTCCACAACGCGCTCCATGGCGTTGGAGGCCGGCTCCGCGATGGGCAAGAGCCGCACCGACTCCCCCTTGATAATCAAAAACGCCACAGGGGTGATGGTGACGCCGGCGCCGCTGCCGCCGCCGAAGTTGTTCTCCTTGGCGTTGCGATCCGGCTTGGGGGCAAAGTCCGCGCCGCCGCCGGCGAAGCCCAGCTTGATCCGAGACACCGGCACAATGGTCACGCCGTCCGGCGTGGTGATGGGATCGCCGAGCGTGGTATTGGCGTCCACCATGGAGCGGATTTTCTCCATGGTTTCCCCCAGCAAATTGGGTAGTGATTGACTCATAGTTACCGCACCGCCTTTTTTTGTTTCGTGGTTTTTGATTTTGCCTGAGACATCAATTTGGCTATCGCCAACAGAAGCTGGAGCAATTCCAGCACCCGCAGCGTAAAAACAACGGTTCCTTCGATGGTAGTTTTGGGCTGCTGGTAGTCACAGCGGACCGACACAGCCTCCTTTTGCACGCGGAAGGCCTGGCGCAGCAGCGGTAGTCCTGCGCCGACTGCGGCGCAGGCATGGCCATAGCTGAGCGCGCAGTCTGCCGCGTCCTGCCCGCCGGCCGTGATCTCCAATTGAAAAAGCGCAATGGCGGGACGGTGCAGCACCGCTGTAATTTCCCGCAGGATGTCCCGCCAGTGGTGGAGCAAAAAACGCTTCCAGTCGGTTTTTCCAGCTGCCTTCTGATCAGGTCTTGCAGACTTTTGCTGCTGCTCCGCACGCGCCTGGTTCGGTTCTTTCGTTCCGGGCAGGTGCAGCGGAATCGGCCCCAGATACGCGCTAGCCGAAAACGCTTCCTCCCGATAAGAAATCTCAATTCGCACCTTGGCCGCTGCTGTCAGGGACAAGAGCGCGGCGATTCCCAGGAGTACCAGCAGGGCGGTCACGACTGGGCCTCCCCCGCCGGCGGGTCTTCCGGTGCATGCTCCGGCGCTGTGCCGTCCGATGACGGCGCGGCGTCCTCCGGCGGCACCGGACGGGCCTGAAAGTTCATTTTTTCGATCTCCGGCAGCTCGCTGAGGGAGCTGAGCCCAAAGGTGCGCAAAAAGTCAGGCGTGGTCCGGTAGAGGATGGGGCGGCCCGGCACGTTAAGGCGGCCGCACTCTTCAATGAGCTTTTTAGTCAGCAGCGCGCTGATAGAATAGCCGCTGTCCACACCGCGAAGCTGTTCCACATAGGCCTTGGTGGCCGGCTGGTAGTAGGCGATGATGGTCAGCGCCTCCAACTGGGAATTGGAGAGCTTGGGCGGCTTGCGGGTCTCCAGCGCCTTGGTGACATAGGGAGCCATCTCGCCGGAGGAGACCATCTGATAGGCGTTCTCCAGATGCAAAATGCGGATGCCGCTGCGGTGGTAGGCCAGATCATCCATCAGAGTCTGGAGTTCGGCGTGGATTTCTGCTTCCGGCTTTTCCAGGGAGGCGGCCAGCCGCTGGGCGTCCACCGGTTCCCCGGCAGCGAAGAGAATCGCCATCAGCGCCCGCTGGGTATCATTCTGCTCCATGCACGTCCTCTCCTTCCTGGTTGCCTTCCGGCAGCTTGATAAATCGCACGGAAACTTCCTCCTCCGGCGCACTGCTCTCCAGCGTGACGGAACGCAGGCGGCAAAGCTCCAAGATGGCTAAAAAGGTGGCCACGATCTCTGAGCGGGAACGGTTGCCGCGGAAGAGCTTTCGGAAGGTGGAAACGCCGTGGGCCAGCAGCCGACGCAGGACCTCCGCCGCCTTTTTGGTGACGGGATACGGCTCCCGCCCGACAATGCCGCTGAAGCTGGCCGAGGGCGGCGGCAGCGCCCGCTGGCTTCGGTCGGCCAGAATGACCATGGTGCGCACCAGGTCCTCCGGGTCGTGGCGGTAGCGGTAGGTGTTGTCCCGCCGCAGCGGCTCCGGCTCCTTGGTGAAAAGGCCGCAGCCGATCTCGTTGCGCTGGGAGAGAAACGCCACCGACGTGCGAATCTGGTTCATGGCATCCTGCCGCTGCCGCTCCTCCAGGGAGCGGATCAGCAGCTCCATTTCGCTGATGGCTTCCTGCTGCTCCGCGGCGGAGAGCAGCATCTTCGTCTTGATGAGCATCAAGTGCGAGGCCATGGCGATAAACTCGCTGGCGATCTCCATATCCAGCCGCTTCATCTCGTCGAGATAAGCCAGATATTGCTCCAGAATGGAACTGATGCTGATATCCTGTATTTCGATTTTGTTCTTGCTCAGCAGCAGGAGGATGACGTCCAGCGGGCCGTCAAAATCCTCCATATGCTCAGCTTTGGCCCGGACCACATGGTCCAGGTGGTATTGCGGTTCTTCCATACGCACCTCACAGCATCATGCGCCCCAGAGCCTGCGCCAGCGGCGTCAGAAGCCAGGATATCCCGTCGATCAACTGCGAACGCAGGAACAGCAGGGGCGTATCCAGCACATTCAAGAGGAGCAAAATCACCAGAAGAATCATGCCGTAGCGCTCATAGCGCATCCATTTGGCGTAATAGGGGCCCGGCAGCACAGCCAGCAGAATTTTGGAGCCGTCCAGCGGCGGAATGGGAAAGAGATTGAATACCGCCAGACCTGCACTGAGCAGGGCGGTATACTCCAAGAACAAGATCACATAGTTCCAAACTGCCCCGGCACCAGTCTTCAGCGCCAGAAAAATGGCCACCATCCGAAGCGCCAAGGACACCAGGGCCAGCAGCACATTGGACACCGGCCCCGCCAGGGCTGTCAGCGCCATGCCAAGCCTGGGATTGCGAAAGCGCCGCATATCCACCGGCACAGGCTTGGCCCAGCCGAAGCGCACCAGCGCCATCATCAAAAGGCCTACCCAGTCCACATGGTGCAGCGGATTGAAGGAGAGCCGGCCCATGCGTTTGGCCGTGTCGTCCCCCTGCCAATAGGCTGCCCAGCCGTGGCAGGTCTCGTGGACTGTGATGCACAGCAGAGACGCTGCGACGATGATCAGAGTATCCCATATGCTATCCAGCCGCAGCTGTCGGAACCAGTCGGCGATGCTCACGCCTACACCCCCTCAGTATGTCAAAACGCGGCGGTTACAGAGAGACAAGCGCCTCCACCCGGGCCAGGAGCGTTTCGCGGCCCATTCCCTTCTCCGCGGAAAAGGGAATGAGTTCCACGCTGTCGTCCAGGTGCAGTGTCTCACGAATCAGGGCGAGGTTTGGCTCAATTTCGCTCTTTTTCAGCTTGTCCAGCTTATTGGCCACCACCAGATAGGGCTTTCCGGTATTCTGGAAAAACCGGGCCATGGTGATATCGTTTTCCGTGGGCTTGTGGCGGGCGTCTACGATCAGCACGCCCAAGGTGATCCAGCTGGGATCTGCAAAATAGCCCTCGATCAGCTTGGCCCACCGCTCTTTTTCCGCCTGCGGCACCTTTGCATAGCCATAACCAGGCAAATCTACCAAATAGAGCGCCTCGTCCAGGAGGAAAAAGTTGATATGAGTGGTCTTTCCCGGCGCTTCGCCCACCCGGGCGAAGTTCTTCCGCAGCAGCAGCCGGTTGATGACGGAGGACTTGCCCACATTGGAGCGGCCCGCAAAGGCCACCTGGGGAAGACCGTCCCCCGGGCAGTCGGAGAGCGCCGCAACGGAACGGATAAATTTTACATTGTGAATATTCATAGGCAGCACCTATTGGCGAATACCGGTCTTGTGAGCCTTGTTCTGTTCTCGGCTTACCGCCAGCTGCGCCTCCTGGGGCACCTGAGACGGCACTGGCTCTTCCTCCGGTCGCTGGAAATCCAGCGCTGCTTCCAGCACGGAATCCACATGGGACACCGTTAGGAAGTTCAGGGCCTTGCGGACGGTCTGGTCGATCTCCTCCAGGTCCTTGGCGTTGGCTTCGGGGATGATGACGGTTTTGATTCCGTGGCGGAGTGCCGCCATGGTCTTCTCCTTCAGTCCGCCAATGGGCAAAACGCGCCCGCGAATGGAAATTTCGCCGGTCATGGCGATATCCCGCCGCACCCGCAGCCCCGTCAGCGCGGAGACCATAGCGGTGCAGATGGTGATGCCTGCGGAGGGACCGTCCTTGGGGATGGCGCCCTCTGGGAAGTGGACGTGGATATCCTTGGTCTTATAGAAATCCGCCGGGATTTGCAGCTTTTCCGCCCGGGAGCGGATATAGCTCATGGCGGCATAGACGGATTCCTTCATCACGTCGCCCAGGTTGCCGGTCAGCTCCAGCTTGCCGGTGCCGTCCACGACGTTGACCTCCACCTCCAGGGTTTCGCCGCCCACACTGGTCCAGGCCAGGCCCGTCACCAGACCGACGGTATCTGCCGGCGGCAGCGGGTCGGGCAGGAACTTCCGAACGCCTAAAAACTCCTCCAGATTGCCGCCCGTGACGGTGATCCGCTTGGGCGCCTTTTCGGAGACGAAGCGCATATCGCATTTGCGGCACAGCGTTGCCAGCTCTCGCTCCAGATTGCGCACGCCGGATTCCCGGGTGTAACAGCTGATGATCTCGCGGATGGCGTCGTCGCTGAGGCGCACCTGGCTCTTCTTGAGGCCGTGCTTTTGCAGCTGCTTGGGGAAAAGATGGTTCTTGGCAATTTGCAGCTTTTCTTCATCGGTATAGGAAGAAAGCTCAATAACCTCCATCCGGTCCAGCAGCGGCGCGGGGATGGTGGAGGTGGTGTTAGCGGTGGTGATGAACATACACTCGCTGAGGTCAAAGGGAACTTCCAGGTAGTGGTCCCGGAAGGAGCTGTTTTGCTCGGCGTCCAGAACCTCCAGCAGTGCCGAAGAGGGATCGCCCCGGTAGTCGCTGCCCAGCTTGTCGATTTCATCTAGCAGCAGCAGCGGGTTCTTCGACTTGGCTTGGGCCACCGCCGCGATGATCCGGCCGGGCATGGCGCCGATATAGGTCTTACGGTGGCCGCGGATGTCGGCCTCGTCATGGACGCCGCCAAGAGAGATGCGGGCCAGGTTCCGGTTGAGGGCCCGGGCGATGCTGATGGCCACGGAGGTCTTGCCTACACCGGGAGGCCCAACGAGACAGATGATCTGCCCCGGCAGCTCCGGCGCCATCTTCCGCACGGCGAAAATCTCCAGAATCCGCTCCTTGACCTTCTCCAGGCCGAAGTGATCCTCATCCAGCACCTTTCTGGCAGCGCGGATATCCACCCGCTCTTTGGTGCGGGTATTCCAGGGCAGCTCCAGACAGGTGTCCAGGTACGTCCGCAGCACGGCTGCTTCTGAGGAGTTGGAGGGCTGCTTGCTCAGCCGCTTGAGTTCCTTGAGGAGTTTTTCAGTAATCTCCTCCGGGAGCTGCAGCGCGACGATGGCGTCGTGGTAGTTCTGAAGCTCTTCCTCATCGTCCCCTTCCCCCAGCTCGGACTGGATGACCCGCAGCTGCTCGCGCAGGTAATAGTCCCGCTGGCCCTTGTTGACACTTTCCTGGACCTTCTCCTGGATTTCCGATTCCAGCTGGAGGATATCCAACTCCCGGCCCAGCAGGATCAGCGCCAGCTCCAGCCGCTTCATGGGGTGCAGCTGCTCCAGGACCTTCTGCTTTTCGGCGTAGTTGATGGAGGAATTCTGGGTGATATAGTCGGCAATGTACCCAGGGTCCTGGGAGGTCAGCACCGGCGCCAGGCCGTCCTGGGGAGAGCGTCCGGTCAGCTCCAGGAAGTGGTCATAGAGGACCTGAGCCTCGCGGATCATGGCCTCTACCTTGGGGGCGGACTTGGTATAGGGCTGGTCTGCCACCGTCTCCACGCGGCCATAGAAGTACGGCTCCATCTGGATGCACTCCGTGATTCGGGCACGGTACTTCCCTTCCACCAGAATGCGAAGGCTATCCCCCGGCAGCTTGAGAATTTGCTTGATGGTGCAGACAGTGCCGATGGAATAGAGTTCGCTGAGGTCCGGGTCATCGGCCTGAATGTCCTTCTGCGTCACCAGAAAGATTTCCTGGTTGTGGTTGCGCATGGCCTCCTCGATGGAGCGGACAGACTTCTTCCGTCCCACATCGAAATGAATGGTCATGGCTGGAAATACGTTGAGTCCCCGCAGCGCCAGAACCGGCAGCCGCTGGGATAATAGCAGTTCGTTCAAAATAGTTCCCTCCTTTTCAGGGAATCATATCAAACACAAAGAGAGGGCCAGAGCCCCCTCTTTGCATCTCGCTACAGTGTTACACCGGCGTTCCGAATGGGTTTACGCGGCTTGGAGCTGTCTCTGATGACCTGGGGCTTCTCGCCGTCGCGCACACACGCTTCCGTAATCAAAACGCTTTGGATGGTGGGATCAGAGGGGATGTCATACATAATACCCGTCATAATCTCTTCCATGATGGCGCGCAGTCCTCTCGCGCCGATTTTTCGCTGGATGGCCTTTTCTGCGATGGCCTCCAGCGCAGCCTCCTCAAAGCTGAGGGTGACTTGGTCGTACTCCAGGAGCTTGCGGTACTGCTTGCACAGGGCGTTCTTCGGCTCCGTGAGAATCCGCATCAAGTCTTCCTTCTGGAGGCTCTGGAGGGAGGTGATCACCGGCAGACGGCCCACCAGCTCCGGGATAATGCCAAATTTCAGCAGGTCGTGGGGCTGCACAAGACGGAACAGCTGGCCCACATCGGCATCCTCTTTGCGCTTGATCTCCGAGCCGAAGCCGATGGAGGAGCGGTCGGTGCGCCGCTCGATGATCTTATCTAGGCCATCAAAGGCACCGCCGCAAATGAAGAGAATGTTGGTGGTGTCGATCTGGATAAATTCCTGCTGGGGGTGCTTCCGGCCGCCCTGGGGCGGCACGTTGGCCACGGTGCCCTCGAGAATTTTCAACAGCGCCTGCTGCACGCCCTCGCCGGAGACGTCCCGGGTGATGGAGGTGTTCTCGCTCTTGCGGGCGATCTTGTCCATCTCGTCGATGTAGATGATGCCGCGCTGGGCCAGCTCCACGTCAAAGTCCGCCGCCTGCAAAAGCCGCAGGAGGATATTCTCCACGTCCTCGCCCACGTAGCCGGCCTCGGTCAGCGTCGTGGCGTCTGCGATGGCAAAGGGCACGTTGAGGATCTTGGCCAGAGTCTGGGCGAAGAGCGTCTTACCGGAGCCCGTGGGGCCGATGAGCAAAATGTTGCTCTTTTGCAGCTCCACGTCGGAATCGTTTTCGAAGTAGATGCGCTTGTAGTGGTTATAGACCGCCACCGACAGGGCGACCTTGGCGTCGTCCTGGCCGATGATATAGTGGTCCATATAGTTCTTAATCTCCTGAGGCGTGGGAAGCGTGTCCGGCAATTCAAAGGAGGGTGCCTGGGAGACGCTCATATCGTCCCGCAGGATGCCGGCACAGAGTTCCACGCACTCATTGCAGATGGCGACATTCGGTCCGGCAATGATCCGGTTGACCTGCTCCTGGCGCTTGCCGCAGAAGGAACAGCGGATGGAGTCTCTAGCCAAAGGGGTTACTTCCTTTCCTCTGCCGCTTTAGCGCCGGTAGATCACCTGGTCCACAAGACCATAGTCCCGGGCTTCCTCGGCAGACATGAAATGATCGCGCTCGGTATCGCGCTGGATGATCTCCAGCGGCTTGCCGGTATTCTCCGCTAGGATGCGGTTGAGCTGATCTTTGATCCGCAGCATCCGCTCCACATGGATTTGCATATCCGTGGTCTGGCCCTGGGTCCCGCCCAGCGGCTGATGGATCATGATTTCCGCGTTGGGCAGCGCCATGCGCTTGCCCTTGGCGCCGGCGGAAAGCAGAAACGCGCCCATGGAAGCGGCCATGCCGATGCAGATGGTAGAGACGTCGCACTTGACATACTGCATGGTGTCATAGATGGCCATGCCGGCTGTGACGGAGCCGCCGGGGGAGTTAATGTAAAACTGGATGTCCTTGTCAGGGTCCTGACCCTCCAGATACAGCATCTGTGCCACCACCAGGCTGGCCGTCGTGTCGTTGACCTCCTCGGAGAGAAGGATAATACGGTCGTTGAGCAGCCGAGAGAAAATATCATAGCTCCGCTCGCCGCGGCTGGTCTGCTCAACAACATAGGGAATGAAACTCATAGAATACTCCTTTCACCGGTTTATCTGAGAGATTCTAACCGGGCCAGAGCCGGATTATTCCTCCGTTTTGGAAGCCTCGGCCTCTTCTGCCTTGGGCAGAGCCGTGGCAACGGCGCTCTCGGTGATGAGCTTGACGGCCTTGCGGGTGGCCAGGTCAGCCTTGAGAGCCTCGTCACTGACGGCGGCGCGGACCTTGTCCTCCTCCATGGAGTACTGCTCAGCCAGGCGCTTGACTTCCTCAGCCACTTCCTCGTCGGTGGCGGTGAGGCCCTCGGCCTCCACCACGGCAGCCAGCAGCACGTTGTTGCGGACAGTGGTCTCAGCCATGGGCCGCATGGAGTTGCGCATGGCGTTCATGTCGCCGCCCATCATCTTGGCGTAGTCCTCCAGCTTCATACCGTTCATCTGCAGCTGGTAAGCAAACTGCTCCAGATTCTTGTCCACCTGCTCCTCGATCATGGAGGCAGGGATCTCGCAGGTCATATTGGCAGCGGCCTTCTCCACAGCGGCGCTCTCAAAGGCGCGCTCCACGGCCTCGCGGCGCTCGTTCTCACGCTTGGCGCGGATGTCGGCGCGCAGGGCGTCCAGGGTGTCAAACTCGGAGACGTCCTTGGCGAACTCGTCGTCCTTCTCGGGCATCTGGGTCTCCTTGACCTCGTGGATCTTGCACTTGAAGACCACGGGCTTGCCGGCCAGCTCGGGGGTGTAGTTCTCGGGGAAGGTCACGTCCACGTCCTTCTCATCGCCGGCGGACAGGCCCACCAGAGCCTCTTCAAAGCCGGGGACGAAGGAGTGGGAGCCCAGCTTCAGGCTGTAGCCTTCGGCCTTGCCGCCCTCAAAGGGCACGCCGTTGTCGAAGCCCTCGAAGTCCAGGATCACGGTGTCGCCTTCCTGGGCGGGGCGCTCCACGGTCTCGATGCGGCTGTTGCGCTCGGCCATGCGGTCGATTTCGGCCTCGACCTCTTCATCGGTCACATTGACTTCGGACTTGGGAACCTCCAGGCCCTTGTAATCGCCCAGGGTCACTTCGGGGTAGAGATCAGTCTCCACCGTGAGGACAACGCCGCCATCCTCGCCGTCTTCCAGGTTGGAGACGTAGGGCGTGCCGACGGCCTTGATCTCCTGGGCCACGATGGCCTTTTCATAGACCTCGGGGAAAATCTCGTTGACAGCGTCTTCATAGAACACCTTGGCGCCGTACATACCCTCGACCACCTTCCGGGGGGCCTTGCCCTTGCGGAAGCCGGGGACAAAGATATCTTTGCGGCTCTTGTTGTAGGCCTTGGTCAGAGCGGCGTCAAACTCCGCCTTCTCCACTTCGACGATGATTTTGGCCTTTCCGGCGGCTTTCTCGGTGTTTTTCACATTCATGGGTGTTGTTCCTCCTATGTGGTGGGCCATTGCTGGCCATAGTTACTCCTTTGCCATGATCTCATGGCAGAGTATAATATTAACAGAAGTTTGTGAAGATTTCTACCCTTTTTTCCGGAATTTCGGAAAATATTTTATGGAAGCAGACGGACCGGCAGGAAATCTACATAGTCCGCCGCCACCAGCTGAAAGGCAGTGCCGTCCCAGAGGCCCTCCAACGCCAGCTTATGGCTGTCGCCGTGGAGGTGGCCATAGCAGCAAAGGCGCACGCCGTAGGTCTTCAGCAGCTCCAGTATTTCCGGGCAGGTATAGCCGCGGTAGCGGGGCGGATAGTGGAGAAAGCAGAACTTCTCCCGGTCTCCCGCAGCCTTCAAGGAGGTCTCCAGGCGGATCAGCTCCCGGCGGAAGACCTTTTCATCGTGGGTGCCGCCCTTCTCCTCCTCGTAAAACCAGCCGCGGGTGCCGCAGAGTGCCACGTCGTCATAGAAAAAGGCGGTGTTGTGGAGCAGCGCCATATTTTCAAACCCGTTTTCCTGGCAGAACTTCGAAAATTTAGCTGCCGTACACCACCAGTAGTCGTGGTTTCCCTTCACCAGGAGCTTCCGGCCCGGGTAGGAGGCCAGGAAGGCGAAGTCGGCTCGGGCTTCCTCCAGCCCCAACGCCCAGCAGAAGTCGCCCACCAGAACCAGGGTGTCCGCCGGACGCAGCACCGAGAGGCTTTCCCGGAGCTTTTCTTGGTACCCGGTCCACTTGCCGCCAAAGACGTCCATGGGCTTGTCGGCCCCCAGTGCCAGGTGGAGATCCCCCAGCGCGTAGAGCGCCATCAGCGAAGGAACCGGTCCACTACCGCCGGCATCTCCTGCTTCTCTACAAATTCCGTAAAGCGGACGGCCTTGCCGGCCAGAGAGGCCAGGGGCTGCGGCGCGGCTTTTCCGGTGACTTGGGTCAGCTGCTCCAGGATCGCGGTCCCCTGCCGCTGTTCCGTGACGCCCAGTGCCTTGAGGACGCTGTCGCAGAACTTGAAGGGGCTGGCAGTGGAGGCGATCAGCGTGACGGTGTCGTCCGCCGTGGCGGCGCGGTAATCCTGCAACACCGTATAGGCCACCGCCGTATGGGTATCCATCAGGTAGCCGGTCTGGTGGAAGACCTTTTCGATGGTATTGAGGGTACGGGCATCGTCGCAGCAGCCGGAGACGAACTGCGCCCGGATGGCCTCTTTGACCTGGTCGGAGACCTCGTAGCGGCCCGTCTGGTTCAGCTGCTCCATGTAAGCGCGCACCTCCTGATCCGAGCCGGTCAGGTCGTAGAGCAGCCGCTCCAGGTTGGAGGAGATCAGGATGTCCATGGACGGAGAAACCGTGTTGTAGAAGGGGCGGTTCCGGTCATAGATGCCGGTTTTCAGGAAGTCGGTGAGGACATTGTTGGCATTGGAGGCGCACAGCAGCTTTCCGACCGGCAGGCCCATCTTCTTGGCGTAGTAGCAGGCGAGAATATTGCCGAAGTTGCCGGTGGGGACGCAGACGTTCATGGTGTCACCCATCTGGAGCTTTCCGGCCTTTACGAGATCGCAGTAGGCGGAGATGTAGTAGACCACCTGCGGCAGGACCCGGCCCCAGTTGATGGAGTTGGCCGAGGAGAGGACATAGCCCCGCTGGCTGAGGGTCTCCCGGATGGCGGGATCGGAGAAAATCTTTTTCACGCCGGTCTGGGCGTCGTCAAAGTTGCCCACCACCGCCGAGACGCCGACGTTGCCGCCCTCCTGCGTGACCATCTGCAGCTGCTGGATGTCGGAGACGCCGTCCTTGGGATAGAACACCATGATCCTGGTGCCGTTCACATCCTTGAAGCCCTCCAGGGCAGCCTTGCCGGTGTCACCGGAGGTAGCCACCAGGATGCAGACGGTCTTCTCCTCGCCGTTTTTCTGCATAGAGGCCGTCAGCAGGTGGGGCAGCATCTGAAGCGCCATGTCCTTGAAAGCACAGGTGGGGCCGTGCCACAGCTCCAGGATATGGGTCTTGCAGTGCAGCTCTCGCACCGGCGCCACTTCAGGGCAGTCAAACTTTGCAGGGCCGTAGGCCTTGTGGGCAAAGGTCAGAAGCTCTTCCTGGGTGAAGCCGTCCAGGAACAAGCCCATAATGGCGGCAGCGCGCGCTTCATACGTCATGGGCAGCAGCGTGTTGAGGTCAGGCAGCGCCGGGAAAAACTCCGGCAGGAACAGGCCGCCGTCCCGGCTCAGGCCCTGCTCAATGGCCTGGGCAGCCGTATAGGCGAGAGATTGGTCTCTGGTACTTACATAGCGCATGATGTCACAACCCTTTTCAGTGTATTGGAAAAAATATCTTGAATCGTCTCTGGAGAGAAGCCGCTGGCCTCCAGGTGAGACGACAAGTCGTTGTAATTGGCCACGGACCGGAAGCCCGTAGGCAGCAGGTCGCAGCCGTCCAGATCGCCGCCCAGTGCGATGTGGCCCGCGCCGCCCAGCTGCAAAAAGTGGTCCATATGGCAGCGGACCGTATCCAGGTCCGCCTTCCCGTCTTCGGAAAGAAAATAGCCAAAGAGGTTGATGCCGGCGAAGCCGCCCGTCTCACAGAGAGCCTTGAATTGCGCGTCGGTGAGATTACGGTTGTGGTGACAGAGGGTAAAGCTGTTGGAATGGCTGGCGACCACGGGCTTTTCCGCGATGTCCATGATATCCCAGAACGCCTTCTCGGAAATGTGGCTCACATCAACGAGGATGCCCAACCGCTGGGCGCGCCGGACAAACTCCCTGCCCAGCGCCGTCAGCCCGGGGCCGTCCAGCTTGGAGCAGCCGGCTAGGGCGTTATTGGCATTCCAGGTCAGTGTCACCATCCGTATCCCCTGGGCATACGCCTCTTCCAGCCGCCCCGGGTCACAGCTTATACCCTCAGCGCCCTCCAGGGAGAGAAAGGCCGCCAGTTGTCCTGCTTGCAGCGCTGCTTCCAGTTCTTGGACGCTGCGGATGAGGACGGCGCGGCCTCCCAGCCGCTCCAGCTCCCGGCGGAAATACTGGAGGCAATTTTCATAAAACGCCTCGCAGCTGTAGCCGGTATTCAGTCCCGGCAGCGGACAGATGGCAAAGAACTGCCCGTAGCCCGCCAGCTCCCCCGCCGCCGCCAGACTGACGTCGGTGGTGCAGTGATCCAGGGTCTCCCCGCGCTTCCAAAGCTCCGCTGCCGTATCGCAGTGGGCGTCCAAAACCACATAGTTGCTCATTGAAAGGCATCCTCCCAGTGGATGATTTCCGGTGCGGGTGTCTCCACCCCCTGCGGCGCGTAGATCTCAATGACGTCAAATCGCGGCTGCCGCCGGTCCGGATTGTTCTGGAGCCAGAGCATTGCCGTGGTGCGAATCCGCCGCTGCTTTTCCGCAGTGACAAATTCCCGGGCCTCACCAAACTGCGTCGTTTTGCGGAGCTTGACTTCCACGAACACCAGGAATTTCCGGTTGGCGGCGATCAGATCGATCTCGCCAAATTTGCAGCGGTAATTGCTGGCCAAAATCGCATAGCGCTTCTTCCGCAGATACTCCGCCGCCAGCGCCTCGCCCCAGGGTCCGGTGAGGCTACTTCTCCCCATAGAACTTTTTCAAAAAGCTCTGGCGGTGGATGGGACAGGGGCCGTATTCCGTCAAAGCCGCATAGTGCCGCTTGGTGCCGTAGCCCTTGTGTACCGCAAAGCCATACTGCGGATACAGGCTGTCCTGCTCCTCCATGTACCGATCCCGGGTGACTTTGGCCAGAATCGACGCGGCGGCGATGCTAGCGCTCAGACTGTCGCCGCGGACGATGGTCTGCACCGGCATTCCCAGCGGCGGTCGGCGGTTGCCGTCCACCAGGGCAATGTCCGGCTGTAAGCCCAGGGCCTCCACGGCCCGTTCCATGGCCAGGAAGGTGGCGTTGAGAATGTTCACCGAATCGATCTCCGCCTCGTCCGCAAAAGCAATGCCGTAGGCATAGGCCTCCTGGACGATGACGTCAAAGAGGCTGCGGCGCTTGGCGTCGGAGAGCTTTTTGGAGTCATTGAGGCCCTCGATGACTGCGTCCCGGGGCAAAATCACTGCGGCGGCGCAGACGGGCCCTGCCAGGGGACCCCGCCCTGCCTCGTCGATGCCGCAGATCAGGTCAAAGCCGCCCTCTCGGCAGCGGTCTTCAAATTCCCAGAGATTTGTCACGCTTCTTCCTCCTCCGGGGGTAAATCCAGCGTAAAGCGGCCAAGTTTACCGCTACGATACTCATCCAGTACGATGCGGGCAGCTCGCTCGGTGTCCACCTCGCCGCCGGAAATCAGAAATCCCCGCTTACGGCCCACGGCCTCCAACAGCGCGTAACCCGGTGCGTCCGCCGGCAGCTCCACCCGGTAGCGCCCGGTGACGGCGTCCGGATACTGCCGCCACAGGAGGGACAGCAGTCCGGAAGACAAGGTCTCCAAATCGATGATATCGTCCTTCACCGCGCCGGTATAGGCCAGGCGCATTCCCACCTCGGGGTCTTCGAACTTGGGCCAGAGAATACCCGGCGTATCCAGCAGCAGCAGGCCCTGGTCCACGGTGATCCACTGCTTACCCCGGGTGACGCCGGGGCGGTTTTCTGCCTTGGCGCTTTTGCGTCCGGCAATCTGGTTGATAAAGGTGGACTTTCCCACGTTCGGGATGCCGGCCACCATGATCTTCAGCGGTCTTCCCACCTGCCCCTTTTCCTGATACCGCCGGAGCTTTTCAGAAAGCATGGTGCGGATGGCCGGGACAAAGCCTGAAATGCCCTTGCGGCTCTTGCAGTCCGTCTCCAGAACGGCGTAGCCCTGGCCCTTGAAATAGGCAGCCCACCGGCGCACCAGGGCGGGGTCTGCCTGGTCGACGCGGTTCAGCACGATCAGCCGCGGCTTCTTGCCGCACAGTTCGCTGAGGTCGGGGTTACGGCTGGCGGCGGGGATGCGGGCGTCGAGAATCTCACACACGCCGTCCACCAATCGGAGGTCCTCCTCCATCATGCGCCGGGTTTTTGTCATGTGGCCCGGATACCACTGAATCTGCATTTGATTTTCTTCCATATCAAGACACCAATCCGATCCGGTTCCACTCCCGGGGTTCGATCACATTGCCCTGGGCGTCCCGTTTTTCGCCGGGCAGCACGATAGCCCAGACCTTCCCCAGCACGCAGCGCACATCCACCATGCCCACTGGGGCAAAGCGGCTGTCGGTGGAATTGTTGCGGTTATCACCCAGGACGAAGATGCAGCCCTCCGGCACCGTCGCCGGGTACGTCAAGCCGTACTCTCCGTCCCAATTGACCCAGCTGGCCTCGCCGGTATAGTCCATCAGGTACGATTCCTCCAGGGCGACGCCATCCACATAGACCACGTGGTTTTCAAAATCAATGTCCACCGTCTGTCCGCCGGTGGCAATGACGCGCTTGACGATGGGTTCATCCTTGTAATACGGCACGGTCAGAACCACGATATCGCCAGTCTCAATGTCCTCGGGTCCATAGAAAAAGTTACTCTCCAGCACCAGATAGTCCCCGTGGTGGAGTGTGGGGCGCATGGAACTGCCGTCTACCCCCACCAGGCGCACCACAAATACAAAGAGCAGCGTCACCACCGCCAAAATGTAAGAAATATCGTGGAGAATGCCGTAACACTCATAGAGCGGATCGCTCTTTTTTTCTACCTTATCCGATTTTTCCGCCTTATCTGCCGGCTTTTGCCGCTGAGGCGCCGGAGTTTCGGCCTCCTGCCTGACAGGCTTCTGCTCAGGCTCCGGCTTCGGCTCTGCCGGGGACGGCTGTACCGGCTCCGCGGCGGGAGACGGCTGCTTTTGGTACTGCGGCTCATGGGAGTGCAGCAGCGCACGAATTTCATCTAAGTCAATGGTGTCATGGATCGGCTTATATTCTTCATCCATATTAAAACCAACCTCCGTGATCGGAGCAATATATCAAATGGGAAGAGCCCATACAAAATTTATTATACACAACCCCCGGGCGAAAGGAAAGAGCCAGAAGAAAAAAATTGGAATACTTGAGCGCGTCTCATCCCACGTGTACACAAAATGCCGAACCCCCAGCGGAGTTCGGCATTTTGCACGGAGGCGCCGTGGCGTCTCCCGGATTGAATTTGGCTTACACCTTTTCTCTGATCTTGGCAGCCTTGCCCATGCGATCACGCAGGTAGTAGAGCTTGGCTCTGCGGACCTTGCCCTTGCGGACGGTCTCCACCTTCACGATGCTGGGGGAATGCAGCAGGAACACTTTCTCGCAGCCGACGCCATAGGAGATGCGCCGCACCGTGAAGGTCTCCTCCAGGCCGCCGTGCTTCTTGGCGATGACGGTGCCTTCGAAAACCTGCACTCTCTCGCGGGAACCTTCCTTGATCTTCACATGAACGCGAACCGTATCGCCCACATGGACTTCCGGAACCTCAGCCTTCATGTACTGGCTGGTCAATGCCTTCATCAAATCCATTGTCTCGTCCTCCTAACATATTTAGACGTTCATACCCACAAGAAGCGCCGCAATACCGCAGTACCGGCAGTGGCAGAGGACCGCCCATTTACAGACCAATGGATTATACCACACCAATTTCCAAATTGCAAGGACTATTTTCGGGAAGATCAATGGCAAACAGACCGCCCGCGCCGCCGGAATGGAGAAAGACGATGGTCTGCTCCTCCGCCAGCGCACCGCTGCGAAGCTGCGCCAGCAGCCAGGAGAATGCCTTGCCTGTGTAGACTGGGTCGAGGAAGATTCCCTCTTGCCGGGCCATCAGCTCTAATGCCTCCCGTTCCGCCGGGCCAGGGATGCCGTAGCCCAGGCCAGCGTTGTCATAAATCTCCAGATTGTCGTCTCCCAGTGGCTGCTCCAGCTCCAGAAGGCCGCCGATCTCCGCCTTGAGCTGCGCGCAGATCTGATGGAACGGTGCGCGGTCCACCGCGACACCGGTAACGCGCACGTCAGGGGCGAAAAGGTCCGCGCCGACGCAAAGTCCCGCGTAGGTGCCGCCGGAGCCCACCGCCGAGACGATGCGATCCGGGTGAATGCCCAGGTGGGCACACTGCGCAAGCGTCTCCCGGAAGCACTCCACATAACCCAGTGCCCCCAGCGCCGTGGAACCACCCAGGGGAATCTCATAGGCCCACTCCCCTGCTTCGGCCAGGGCCGTCTTGCGCCGGGACATCTCCTCGTAAATGACGCCATAGTCATCGGTGTCGAAGAAGTCCACCTGGGCACCCAGTAGGCCGTCCAGATAGACATTGCCAACCGGGTCGCTGACGCCCCGGCGCTTCAATAGCAGCTGGGCCTTCATTCCCAGGCGGTTGCAGCAGGCGGCGGTCAGCATGGCGTGGTTGGACTGGGCACCTCCGGTGGTCATCACCACCGTGGCCCCCTTTTGCTGGGCATCACCCAGCAAAAACGCCAGTTTGCGGACCTTGTTGCCGCCCAGGCCCACGCCGGTCATGTCGTCGCGCTTGATGTAGAGCTCTTTGCCAAAGAGGTCACTGAGGTTGGATAGCCGCTGCAGCGGCGTGGGGAAGCATCCCAGCGGCGCCTGGGGGAAATCAGAGAGAAGCCGCATATTCCGTTCCTCCATTTTCTTCCGGTTAATTAGCGGAACACATTTCCTTCGCTGTCCAGCACTTCCATCCGGCGGCAGCGGACGAAGTCCGGCTTGGCGTCCGGCAGGTACGTCTCCACTGCCTGTGCCAGAAGCTGCGGATTGAGCGAGGGATTCTGGGCGCAGATCACAGCGTCCAGCAAAAGGGTATGTGTATCCGGGCGGGAGACCGCGATACTTTGCACCATGGGGCGGATGTCCACTTCCGTCGTGCCGGTTTTGGAGCGCTTCTCCAGCACCAGCGCAGGGCGGGCAAAGAGTTCCTCCACGGTCCCGGTTTCCGGCGCCGTGGCATCGTACTCCAGTGCGACGTTCACCCGGAGATGGGTCAGTTCCTTGATTTTTCGGGTTTCCTCATAGACTTCCAACACCCGAATCCCTTCGGGCAGGACAGCGTTGAGCCGCGCCGGCGTCACCTCCGCCTCCTGCTCCAGCTGGTAGTCCAGCAGCTCGCATTCGCTCTCCACGCCCACCGAAAGCGGCAGCGCGATGGAGACGATAGCCCGGGGCGTGAAGCCCTGGGAGTGGCGCAGCAGCAGGCCCGCCCGGCGGAAGGCCCGCTGAAAGACCCGCATCAGGTCCAGGTGGGAGATATAGATGCTGTCGCCCAGCTTTTCAAACCGCAGCCTAGACATCGCACGTCACCCCACCTTCCAGTCGATTGGCCCCGCAGCCGCCGCAGGCCGTCTTGCAGTCCGGCGTCGTCTTGGATTCGTAGGCCCGTTCCCGCTCCCGCCAGAAGAAGCGGTCGGAAATGCCCACGTCCATGGTCTGCCAGGGCAGCACCTCTTCCCCGCCGTAAGCGCGCTGGGCATAAAAGACGGGATCGACGCCGCAGGCTTGGAACGCTTCCGTCCAGACGTCGTAGCGGAAGTATTCGTCCCAGCCGTCCAGGCGGGCGCCGTGGGAAACGGCGTAGGCCAGCACCGGCCCCAGCCGCCGATCTCCCCGGGCCAAGACGGCCTCCAGGAAGCTTAGCTCCGGTCCGTGGTAGCGGTAGTCCACCGCCCGGCTGCGGAGATTCTCTTTCAATAGATGTACCCGCCGCAGATATTCCTCCGGGGTGATCTGCGCCTCCCACTGGAAAGGCGTGAAGGGCTTGGGCACAAAGAAGGCCGTGGAGAGGTTGATGGAAAGGCCCCGCTTTTTGCTGGTGGCGTTTTCCCGCCACACTCGCAGGATTTTCCCCACCAGGTCCGCAATGGCGATGACATCCTCATCAGTCTCGGTGGGCAGGCCCAGCATGAAATAGAGCTTGACGCTATTCCAGCCGCCGGAGAAAGCGGTAGCGCAGGTGGTAAGGATTTCTTCCTCCGTGACATTTTTATTGATGGCGTCGCGCAGCCGCTGGCTGCCCGCCTCCGGTGCGAAGGTCAGGCCGCTCTTGCGCACCCGCTGGACCTTGCGCATCAGCGCCCGGGAGAAGTTGTCCGCCCGGAGCGACGGCAGGGAGAGATTGATCCGCCGGCCTTCGCAGTAGTCCAGCAGCTGGTCGGCCAGGGGCCCCAGGTGCCGGTAGTCCGAGGTAGAAAGGCTGGAAAGCGTGATTTCGTGATTGCCCGAATCCTCCAGGGATTCCACCGCCTGGCGGTATAGCGTCTCCGGGCTCCGCTCCCGGACGGGCCGGTAGCAGAAACCCGCCTGGCAGAACCGGCAGCCACGGATGCAGCCGCGGAACACCTCCAGATTGGTGCGGTCGTGGACGATCTCCGTGGAGGGCACCAGGGTGTGGGTGGGGTAATAGGCCTTGTCCAAATCCCGGACGATGCGCTTGACCACCCGCTGGGGTGCGCCCTCCAGCGGCTCAATCCGCGACAGATGGCCGGCTTCGTCGTAGTGATGGACATAGAGCGACGGTACGTACACGCCGTGAATCTGTGCTGCTTCCTTCAGGAATTGCGCCTTGCTCCATCCCTGGGCTTTGGCGGTACGATAGAGGGTGAGAATCTCCGGGGTGATCTCCTCCCCTTCGCCGATGGAGAAAAAGTCGATAAAGTCAGCCAGAGGCTCCGGGTTGAGGGTGCAGACGCCGCCGGCGAAGACCAGACCCTCCAGGCCGGGGCGGTCTTTGCTCAGCAGCGGAATTCCCGCCAGGTCCAGCATATTGAGGACGTTGGTATAGCTCATCTCGTAGCCGATGGTGAAGGCCACCAGGTCAAAGTCCCGCACCGGGTCGCGGCTTTCCAGGGCATAGAGGGGAATATGGTTGCGGCGCATGGCCTCTTCCATATCGCCCCAGGGCGCAAAGACCCGCTCGCACCAGACGCCGTCCATGCCGTTCATCACGCCGTAAAGAATCCGCATTCCAATGTTGGACATACCAATCTCGTAGGTGTCCGGGAAGCAGAAGGCAACTCTGAGGTCCACCTGGGACTTGTCCTTTACAATCTGTCCGTATTCACCGCCCACGTACCGCGCCGGCTTTTGCACCGTGGGCAGGATGCGATGGAGTATATCAGTCATAATTTCATTCCTTTGCCGTGTTTGGTTCTATTTTACCCACACAGGCCAGGAAAAGCAACTGCAATTCTGCCGCCGTCAAAGCACTTCCGCCGCCTCCCCTGCCCGGCACAGCAGCACCAGCGCCAGGAAAATGGGCCAGAGTCCCGCCTGATACTGTGCCGTCAGCCAGCAGGCACCCAGCATCAGCGTGCTGCACGTCACCCAGACGCAAAGGCGCAAAATGGCGTTAACCTGATCCGGCGGCAGGCGGCGCAGCAAAATCGCCCGCAGGGCACGCCCGCCGTCCATCGGATATAGGGGCAGAAGATTGATCGCCGCCAGTCCCAGACTGATGAGTGAAAACGTGGGACAGAGCCGCAGCAGCAGCCCGGCAAAGACAATGCTGGCAGCTGGCCCCGCCGCGGCGCAAATCCACTCCTGCCGATAGGTCATTTCCGCGGTCTGGATTTTGGCTCCGCCCGCCGCCAGGGTAATGCGCTGCACGCTTACCCGCGTCAGGGCCAACGCCAACAGATGCCCCGCCTCGTGGATCGCCAGCGCCAGTAAAAACCAGAGGCAGATCTCCCATTGATACCACGCCAGCAGGCACGCCGAGGCCACAAACCCCGGGGTAACGCTAAGGCGCCGCACGGAAAAATACCTCCACGGTGTCCGAGAGCGTTTCCTTCACCGGCCTTCCTGCCTCCAGCCCGTCGGCCAGCGTGCCGAAGGCCTGCTGCACCGCGCCGTCCTCCCAGCCGCCGAGCACCTGCCGCGCCTTTTGGGCAAATTCCGGATAGCAATAGCCGCAAACTCCCAGCAGCAGCGCCAGTGCAACGGCCACGTAGAGGAGAGATAGACAAGTGGCAATGGCCGAACCTTTTTTTCGCTGTTCCATGTTACCGCCTCCTGGGAACATGGTATGCGCTTCCCCGCCGCCGCATGATTTTGCCGCGGCGCGATTTCCACTTGACAGGAGCGGAATATCTGGCTATAATAATCAGCGTTATCCGGGTGTGGCGAAGTTTGGTATCGCGCTTGGTTCGGGTCCAAGAGACCGTGGGTTCGAATCCCGCCACTCGGACCAACGTCGGAGCAAAGTTTTCTTTGCTCCGACGTTTTTTGTATTTTATGAGGAAAACCACGCGGCGATCGCGTGGTTTTCCCATACATAAATGCTTTCAATAATACTTAGGGAAAAAGTCCCTAAGTTTATACCCGTATTACCCGGACCTCCTTCCCCAGCGTTTGCGCACAGCGCATGGTGAAAAGCGTCCCTCCATGATCTCGTCCATCATATACGGCGATCACCCGCTGGGACTCCCCGGCCATATAGCGGTTTCGCTGCATGAAGCACGAGGGCTCATATTCCTCGCATACGATCTTGACCCCGTTGCAGGCCCGCAGCAGCGCATGGAATTGTTGGTTTTTCGTTTTCATAAGGCCTGCATAGGGAATAGCTGCCTCCAAAAACAGCTCGGGGTAGTGTTCCATTTCCTCGGCTACAATGGCCACAAACAGGAGATCCGTCCCCTCTGCAAAGCCGGAAATAAAACGGGTATATCCATCCTCAATCGCCGCCCGCACTTCCCGCCGGAGCTCTTGCTCCACATAGGTAATACGTTCAGCCGGAATATCCTGATGCCCTGTTACACAGCAAGTCTTTTCGTCCATGATAGTCCTCTCCCTATTGCAAGATTTTAGCCTGTGTATATTTAGATGATAAAGGATTTAATATCGTATGTCAAGGAATACACAGGATTACATATCGTATATCAAGCGGTTGTGCGATATAGAATAATGCGAGAAGGGAGGGCATTCCCATGTACGAGGAATTTACCCAAAACCGTATCGCACAACTGCGGATGCAGAAGAATGTTTCCGCCCGTGATATGTCCCTGTCACTGGGCCAAAACAACAGCTACATCAATCAGATTGAAAACAAAAAGACCCTGCCCTCGCTACAAGGTCTGT
>DVHE01000009.1 GCA_018712245.1 Candidatus Avoscillospira avicola
ATTTCCGGGGACATGCGCATCGGAAATCGCACTTTACGCCCCAAAAGGTTCGACAGCTTTTCGAAGAAAACCGAGAACCTTTTGGGGTGCAGTCCCCTTTGTCAAAAAAGCGTAGCTTTTTTGACAGTCTGAGGCGGGTCCGGCAGTTCGGTGGAACTGCCGGACCCGCCTTTTAAAGTACGCCGCCGCAAGCCTTACGGCTCTGCGGCTGTCAGCTGGCCCAGGGGCCAGTCCACCGCGGGGGCCAGGTTGGAGGCCGCGCCACGGGTGGTGTAGATGGCGTAGGACTTGAAGAGAACGGGGCAGAGGTAGCCCTGCTCCATCACCCGCTTGTGCAGGTCGTAGGCGTTGCCGCTGTTTTCCAGCATGGCGGCGCAGAGCGTCAGCATGGTGCTGTTGGCGAGGCCGCCATAGCTGCCGCCGCCGCCATCCCGGAAGAAGAGGCCCAAATCAAAGTTAGGGGAGAGGCGCACCTCGCCGAAGTAGAGGTCAAAATTACCGTAGCGCAGCGCTTCGCGGTAGTCGTCGCTGTCCAGCGCCTCCACGGTGATCTGGAAGCCCAGGCCGTTGAGGGTGTCGGCAATCCGGTTGGCGGTCTCCACCCGCTGGGGGTTGCCGGCGTTGACAATCATCGTCCCGCCCACCGGAATGGCATAGCCCTCGTGGTAGACGTCGAGAATTCCGTCGTCGGTGTAGTCCTGGATCTGTGCCTCGTCCAGCATCGCCGCAAAGGCAGAAAGGTCCAGGTCAAACTTGGCGGCGAGGCCGGCGTCATAGTAGGCGGAGGCGGGGGCCGCCGGCAGGGAAGCCGCCACGGCGAAGCCGCCCAGGTCCTGGGAGATGATCTCGTCGCGGTCAATGGCGTAGGTGATGGCGGCCCGGATGGCCGTGTGGGAAAAGACATCAGAGCGGAGATTGAAGCCGATGTACTGCATTACGGTGGTGGGGCTGCTCCAAAGCTCATAGTCGGTCTCGTTGTGGAAGGTGGCATAGGCCGCGGCGTTGGGGTCGGTGCAGACCAGATTGACGGCGCTGTATTCAAAGTGGTCGCGGATGTCGGTGGCTGTGGTGCAGACCACCAGCTCCACCTGGTCGTAGCCCAAGCGCCAGTCCTCGCCGCCCCACCACTGGTCGAAGCGCTCCAGGGCGCCGGACTCCAAATAGCGGAAGGGACCGGTGCCGTCCAGGGGCGCTTTGGGGTCGGTTTGGGCGGTGTCGGCCTGGTTGGCGTCGGCTTGGGTGGTGTCGGATGGGGCGCTCTCGCCGCCGGTTTCTCCGTTTTCCGGTGCAGCCGCCTGGTCCGCAGAGGTATCCCGGACGATGGGGAAGTCCAAAAGCAGCGTGACTGCTTCATATTTGGTGTCGGTCGTGATGACCACAGTGCGATTATCCGGGGCGGTGACGGAGGAGAAGTGGGAAAATCGTCCGTCGTAGTAGCTGCTGTCCCGGGCCAGGGTGTAGGAATAGACCACGTCCTGGGCCGTCAGCGGCGCGCCGGAGTGGAAGGTGACGCCGCTGCGCAGTGTGATGGTGGTACTGAGGCCGTCCTCGGAGACCTGGGCGCTTTCTGCCAGCACCGGCACGGCCTGGTATTGGCTGTCCACCAGAAAGAGCGGCTCATAGAGCAGGGAGAAGATGACGCGGTTGGTCAAGCTCTCGCAAGTATAGGGGTTGAGGCCGTAATCGGGCTGATACGCCAGGCGCAGCACGTCCGGGGCCTCTACTTCTGTGAGGACGGTTTCCGAGGCCATTTCCTCCGGCGGTGTCTCTTCCACCGGGGGCGTTTCTGCTTCCTCGGGCTGTTCCTCCTGGGACTTGCCCGTGAGGAACGCGCCGATCTTGTCCAGGGAGAGCCGATCCGAGCAGCCGGCCAAGAGCGACAGCGCCAGCAGCAGCGCCGCAAGGGCAAAGAAGCGCTTCAAATCATTCGCCTCCTTGGAGCATGATGATTCCCGCCATGGAGCCCCTGGCGTCGCCCATGCGCCGGTGGGACCAGTAGCGGTCCGTATGGCAGGCGGTGCAGTCTGGGGAGATGTCCACCTGGCCGACGCCGGCCCGGCTGAGCCAGAGGGCGTTGAGGAACTTGAGGTCCACATGGTATTTGTCGCCCTGGCGGGTGATGGCGGGCAGGGCGTTGCCGCCCAGGGCCATCAGCATGGCCTGGGGCACGTCGCTGTCGGTCTCAAAGCAGCATTTGCCGATGCACGGGCCGATGGCGGCGCGGATATTCGCGGGGTCACAGCCGTAGGTGCGGGTCATGGCCTCCACGGCCTTGGCCGCGATACCGCTGGCCGTCCCGCGCCAGCCGGCGTGGACGGCGCCCACGGCCCGGCGGACCGGGTCAAAGAGCAAAATGGGCGTGCAGTCGGCGCTGAACGTTACCAGGGCGACGCCGGGCCGGTCCGTGATCTGCCCGTCGCAGATTCGGTCGTGCTCCCGCAACAGGCCCTCGCCCCGGTTTTCCTCCGTGACCACGTGAATGAGGTCGGTGTGGCGCTGATGGCCGCAGACGGTGTCCGCCGGGGAAAAGCCCACGGCATCGCCCAGGATGCGGTAGTTTTCCAGGACATGGGCCGGGTCGTCGCCCCGGTGAAGGCCCAGGTTCAGAGCGGACAGATGGCCCTGGCTGATGCCGCCCAGCCGGGTGGAGAAGCAGTGGACCGCGCCGCAGAGGGAATCGGCCACGGAATATTCCAAAGTACCTGTGGTTACGTGGTGAAACACGGACAAATCCTCCTAACATCCCGCACCTGCACCGGGGTGGGTGTACGCTGCACGAAAGGCTCCCCTGTGCAAGGGGAGCTGGCATGGCGCAAGCCATGACTGAGGGGTTGTAAACTGGCGGTGAAAGCAAGTTCTGATCCCCTCCGGCAAGCTTTCCATACCACCTCCCCTTGTTGAGCAAGGGGAGGCTTACGTGCAGCGCAGTTTATTTCCCGGCCAGGTCTTTGTCCAGGCAGCAGTTCTTGTACTTCTTGCCGCTGCCGCAGGGGCAGGGGTCGTTGCGGCCCACTTTGGCCTTGCGAACGGTGGGCTGGCGCTTGACGGTCTTGTCGCCGGCGCCGCCTTCGCTGGTGATCTTGGCCACCTTTTCCCGCTTGATCTCAGTCTGGGGCTTGATCTGCACCAGGAACATCCGGCGGACGATCTCCTCGCGGATGGCGTCGATCATAGCCTCGAACATCTCGTAGCCTTCGCGCTTGTACTCCACCACCGGGTCGGTCTGGCCGTAGGCGCGCAGGCCGATGCCCTGGCGCAGGTCGGTCATGGCATCCAGGTGGTCCATCCAGTACTCGTCCACCACCCGCAGGGTGACGACGCGCTCCAGCTCCCGCATCACGGGGGCGGTCAGCGCAGCCTCCTTCTTGGCGTAGAAGTCCTGCATCTTGCCGAGGAGATCGGCCTGGGCCTGCTCGCGGGTCAGCGTGGCCAGCTGTTCGTCGGTGTAAGTCCAGCCGCCCTTGGGGTAGCAGATGTTTTCAAAGTGCGAGGCTAGGGTCAGGAAGTCGCTGTGGCTGATGTGCGGCTGCTCGCCGAAGGCGGCGTGGACGTGGCGCTCGGCCACCAGCTCCATCATATGGGCCACCTGGCTCTGGAGGTCTTCTCCGTCGAGCACCTGGCTGCGCTGGCCGTAGATCACCTGGCGCTGGGTATTCATCACGTCGTCGTATTCCAGAACGTTCTTCCGGGTCTGGTAGTTGCGGCTTTCCACGTTCTTCTGGGCGTTCTCGATGGCGCCGGAGAGGATCTTGGCGTCAATGGGGGTGTCCTCGTCCAGGCCCATGGTCTCCATCATGCCCTTGATCCGGTCAGAGCCAAAGAGGCGCATGACGTCGTCTTCCATGGAGAGGTAGAAGCGGGTCTCGCCGGGGTCGCCCTGGCGGCCGGAACGGCCGCGGAGCTGGTTGTCGATGCGGCGGGACTCGTGGCGCTCGGTGCCGACGATGAAGAGGCCGCCGGCGGCGCGGACCTGCTCGGCCTCCCGGTTGGTCTCGACCTTGTGAGCCTCGTAGGCCTGCTGGTAGGCCTGGCGGGCCTCCAGAATGGCGGGGTCCCCGGTCTCGGAGTAGGCGTTGGCCTCCACGATCAGCTCCTCGGCCATGCCGCTCTTGCGAAGGTCGTTGAGGGCCAGATACTCGGCGTTGCCGCCCAGCATGATGTCGGTGCCGCGGCCTGCCATGTTGGTGGCAATGGTCACGGCCCCCAGCTTGCCGGCCTGGGCTACGATCTCGGCTTCCTTCTCATGGTGCTTGGCGTTGAGAACGTTGTGGGGAATGCCCTCCTTCTTGAGCATTTTGCTCAAGACTTCCGACTTTTCGATGGAGATGGTACCCACCAGCACGGGCTGGCCCTTCTGGTGGCATTCCTCGATCTGGCGGATAACGGCCCGGAACTTGCCCGCTTCGGTCTTGTAGACCACGTCGGGGTGGTCGATTCGGGCCACGGGCTTGTTGGTGGGAATCTCGATGACGTCCAGGTTGTAGATGCCCATGAACTCTTCGGATTCGGTGAGGGCCGTGCCGGTCATGCCGGAGAGCTTGGCGTAGAGCCGGAAGAAGTTCTGGAAGGTGATGGTGGCCAGGGTCTTGCTCTCGTTGGCCACGGTGACGCCTTCCTTGGCCTCGATGGCCTGGTGGAGGCCTTCATTGTACCGGCGGCCATACATCAGACGGCCGGTGAACTCATCCACGATGATGACCTGGCCGTCCTTGACCACGTAGTCGATGTCCTTCTTCATGATGCCCCGGGCCTTCATGGCCTGGTTGATGTGGTGGGCCAGGGTGGCGTTTTCGGGGTCGGAGAGGTTCTCCACCTGGAAGAACTCCTCGGCCTTGGCGATGCCCTGGGCCGTCAGGGAGACGGTGCGCGCCTTCTCATCGACGATGTAGTCGCAGTCGTACTGATCCTGCTCCTCTTTTTCGTCGGTGGAGGCGAAGACCATTTTCTTCAGCCGGGAGACAAAGAAATCGGCCATCTCATAGAGCTTGGTGGAGGCCTCGCCCTGGCCGGAGATGATCAAAGGCGTCCGGGCCTCGTCGATGAGGATGGAGTCCACCTCGTCCACGATGACGAAGTTGTGGCCCCGCTGGACCATCTCCTGCTTGTAGATGGCCATGTTGTCCCGGAGGTAGTCAAAGCCCAGTTCGTTGTTGGTGCAGTAGGTGATGTCGGCGGCGTAGGCGGCGCGGCGCTGGGCGGCGGTGAGGCCGTGGACGATCAGGCCTACGGAAAGGCCCATAAACCGGTAGACCTTACCCATCCACTCGGAGTCACGCTTGGCCAGGTAGTCATTGACGGTGACGATGTGGACGCCTTTGCCGGAGAGTGCGTTGAGGTAGGCGGGGAGGATGGCCACCAGGGTCTTGCCTTCACCGGTCTTCATCTCGGCGATGCGGCCCTGGTGCAGCACAATTCCGCCGATGACCTGCACCCGATAGGGACGCATCCCCAGCACACGGTCTGCTGCTTCCCGGCAGGCGGCGAAGGCTTCCACCAGAATGTCGTCCAGGGTCTCGCCTTGGCGCAGCCGGGTCTTGAACTCCTCGGTTTTGGCCTTGAGCGCCTCGTCGGAGAGCTGGCGGTAGGAAGCCTCCAGCGCCATGACCTGATCCACCTGATTGGTGAATTTTTTAATCTCCCGCTCCGAGCGGGTACCGAAGAGTTTGTTGATGAGTCCCATATATGTCAAACCTTTCTCGATAGTATCAAAGCAAAAGGATTATAGCACAACTTGCCGGTTAAAAAAAGGCTAAAGTGTGAACAATGGCCAGCGCTGGCAGTTTTTTCTGCCCGGCGGGCCGAATTGGGCAGTCCGAAAGCCGGTCCGGCGGCAGCGCGGCGCTTTACAAGAGAATGAAATTATGTTAACATAGTAGGGCGCAATGGCGCAATTTCACTGAGAAAAAGGAGTATCGCCATGAAACGATTGGCAGTTCGGGCGCTGGCAGCGGCGCTCACTTTGCTGGGATTGCTCAGCGTGGTGTCGGCGGCCGGAGCCCGGCGGGAGAGCGGGCTGACGCTTTCCGACGACCTGAAGCTGGAGCGTACATACTATCAAAATAATCAGGACGGGGCCGTCAAGGAGCAGCTGCTCACCTACACCCCGGGCGGCGACGTGACGCCCCTGGTGGTCTACGGCGACACGCTCTATGGCCGCAGCACCATGGATTATCTGGAAGAATACCTCTCCGATCAGGGCTACACTGCCGTGGGCGCTGTGAACGCGGCCTTTTTTGATATGTCCACCGGCATTCCCTATGGCATGGTCGTCACCGACGGCATTTTGCGCACCAGCGGCAATGTCATGACAGTGGGCATTTCCGAGGACGGGGACGTGACCATCGGCACGCCCAATCTGAAAGTGACTATGGAGTACGTGGGCGGCGAGACGGAGATCAGCTATAATAAAGCGCTGACCAAGTCCAACGGCTACTGCCTTTACTCCCCTGACTACGACTACGTCACCAAAAATTCCCTGGACGGCTACTATCTGATTCTGGAGGCCGACGAAAACTACCTGACCACCGACTGCACCCTGGAGGCCACGGTGGTGGACATCGAGGCCGATGTCTCCAAGGTGGACATCCCCGAGGACGGTTTTGTGCTGGGCCTGGCGATGGACACGGACTACAGCTCCGCCATGGCTTCGGTCAAGAAGATGGAGGTGGGCGACACCATCACCATCACGACCACCATTGACCGCGACTGGGAAGACGTGGCCTATGCCGTGGGCGGCGGCGAGCTGCTGGTGGAGGACGGCCGCGCCCTTTCCGGCTTCACCCTGGACACCGCCGAGAAGCAGGCGGCCCGGTCCGCCCTGGGCATCAAGTCCAACGGCGACGTGGTGGTCTATACCGTGGACAAGGGCAACGGCTCCGACGGCATGACGCTGGAGGCGCTGGCCGAGCGGATGGAGGAGCTGGGCTGCGAGACCGCGGTCAACCTGGACGGCGGCGGCTCCACCTGCCTGGGCGTCACCCAGCCCGGCGACACGGAATTTACCACCGTCAACAGCCCCTCCGACGGCAAGCAGCGCGAGTGCGCCAACTATCTCTTCTTTGTCCGGCCCACGAAGCGCGCCGGCGATGCCACCCGGCTGCACCTCTACCCCTATGACGCGGCGGTGCTGCCCGGCGGCGAGCTCGAGTTCACCGCCAAGGCCACGGACCGCAACTACATGGCTGCGGATGTTCCCGGCGATGTGACGTACACGGCCAACGGCGGCACCATGGATGGCGACACCTTCACTGCCGGAAAGGCCGGCACCGCCACGGTCAAGGCCTCCGCCGGCGGCCTCAGCACCTCTGCCTCTGTGCTGGTGGTGGAGACGCCCACCACCCTGGAAATCTACCGGGAGGATCAGGAGAAGCCCCTGGAGAGCCTGCTGCTGGAAAACGGCACCAGCGTGGACCTGACGGCCCAGGCGTCGTATCTCGGCAGTGAGCTGGCCGCGCAGGACACCTCCTTTACCTGGGAGCTCTCGCCGGAGCTGGGCACCATCACCGAGGACGGCACGCTGACCGCCGGGGAGGATTCCGCCAAGGGCGAGCTGACGGTCTCCTGCGGAGATCTGTCCGTCACCATTCCGGTGGAGGTCAAGGGCAATCCCTTCGTGGACATCAAGGACCACTGGGCCAAGGAATATATCACCACCCTCTACTTTGAAGGCGTGCTGGAGGGCTCCAAAAACGCCGACGGTCAGATGGTCTACCGGCCCGACGACTCCATGACCCGTCAGGAGTTCATCTGCGCGCTGATCCGCTGGCTGGGGGTTGACACCGACCAGTATGCCGACGCAGAGCTGCCCTTTGCCGACGCCGATGCCATCGCCTCCTGGGCGTCTGATTCCATGAAGGCGGCCTACCGTTTGGGCTACCTCACCGGCACCGGAAAGAACGGCAAGCTCTACGCTGACCCGACGTCCACCATCACCCGGGAGGCGGCCATGACCATTCTGGCCCGCACGGCCGGCGCCAGCTCCACCTCTGATGCGCTGGATCGCTTCTCCGACGCCGGGGACGTCTCGTCCTGGGCCAAGGAGGCTCTAACGGCCATGGTGGAGGAGGGCGTCATCGACGGCTCCGGCGGCAAGCTGCTGCCCCAGGGCAATGTCACCCGCGCCCAGGTGGCCAAGATGCTCTACGCAATGAAATAAACAGAAATTGATATGCCAAGCGCCCCCGCGGCTTCCAAGCCCGGGGGCGCTGTGTGTAGGGAATAGGGCGCTGCCCCACCGCTTCGTCATTTTCGCCGAAGCAGCGGGGAATTTTTGCGCCGCAATGTGAAAATATGCAAAAACTATAAGTGTTATTTCACAAGGTTTTTTCAAATTGGCGTTAATTTTTGTTTGTTTCACTAAAGTTGTCGGCAGGGCGTGGAAGGATGTCGCTATGTCATTGACACTCCGCCGTGAAATGGCTATAATTTAATCTAGCAGTATTCGCGACTGTGCTGCTCGCCTGCGGCGAGCAGCGAAGACCAAATAGATGGGAGACCGGAAGATGCTGACCAATGAATATCTCAAACGTGTGTATGAAGATACGGAAAAGCGGAATGTGACGGACAAAGAGTTCCTCCAAGCCGTGTATGAAGTGTTCGATTCTTTGCAGCCTTATGTGGAGAAGCACCCGGAGCTGGAGCAAAACGGCATCATGGAGCGGCTGGTGGAGCCGGACCGCATGGTGAGCTTCCGTGTGGCCTGGGTGGACGACCAGGGCAAGGTCCAGGTCAACCGCGGCTATCGGTGCCAGTTCAATTCCTCCATTGGGCCTTACAAAGGCGGCCTCCGGTTCCATCCCACCGTCACCCGTTCGGTCATCAAGTTCCTGGGCTTTGAACAGGTTTTCAAGAACAGCCTGACCAGCCTGCCCCTGGGCGGCGGCAAGGGCGGCAGCGACTTTGATCCCAAGGGCAAGTCCGACGCCGAAATCATGCGTTTCTGCCAGGCCTTTATGACGGAGCTGCACCGCTATATCGGCGCCGACGTGGACGTCCCCGCCGGCGACATCGGCGTGGGTGGCCGGGAGATCGGCTATCTGTTCGGCCAGTATAAATTCCTCAAAAACAACTTCACCGGCGTCCTCACCGGCAAGGGTTTGGCCTTCGGCGGCAGCCTGGCCAGGACCGAGGCCACCGGCTACGGCCTTCTGTACTTCGTGGAGGAGATGCTCCGGTGCATGAAGGGCGAGAGCCTGGAGGGCAAAACCGTGGTTATCTCCGGCGCCGGCAACGTCGCCATTTACGCGGCCCAGAAGGCCGCCCAGCTGGGAGCAAAAGTCGTCACCATGTCCGACTCCAAGGGCTATGTCTACGACCCCAACGGCATCAACCTGGACGTGATGAAGCAGATCAAGGAAGTGGAGCGGGCCCGCATCAGCGAGTACGCCAAGCGCGTCCCCGGCGTCACCTACGGTGACAACCGCAGCGACGTGTGGAAGGTGCCCTGCGATATCGCGCTGCCCTGCGCGACGCAGAACGAACTCCAGCTGGAGGACGCCAAGGCTCTGGTGGCCAACGGCGTCACCGTCGTGGCCGAGGGCGCCAATATGCCCTCCACCCCCGAGGCCATCGAGTATCTGCTGGCCCACGGCGTCCTCTTTGGGCCTGCCAAGGCTGCCAACGCCGGCGGCGTGGCTACCTCCGGCCTGGAGATGAGCCAGAACTCCCAGCGCTACAGCTGGACGTTTGAGGAAGTGGACAAGAAGCTCAAGAGCATCATGGTCAACATCTTCCACAACTCCTACAACGCCTCCAAGGACTGCGGCATGGAGGGCAACCTGGTGGTGGGCGCCAATGTGGCGGGCTTCATCAAGGTGTCCAACGCCATGCTGGCCGAAGGCGTCTTCTGAGAATTATCTGTATGGCAAGGGCGCGCTGCTTTTGGCGGCGCGCCCTTTGAAACTGATAGGGGAGAGACAATGGAACTGATCTATCATACTGATTCTCTTGATTTGCGCATCCGCAATGCGACCCAGGCGGATGCAGCCCGTCTGGCAGCCTGGTGGAACGACGGCCGGGTGATGGCACACGCCGGATTTCCCCATGGCCTGGGCACCACGCCGGAGGAAGTGGCTCGGAAACTCCAAGAGGACCGGGAGGAGACGGGGCGGCGGCTGATTCTGGAGGAGAGCGGACGCCCCATCGGGGAGATGTGTTACCGGATGATGGGGCAGGGAAAGGCGGAAATCGGCATCAAGATCTGCGAGCAGGACCGGCAGGAGCATGGCCTCGGCAGAATATTCCTCAGTATGCTCCTCAAAGCGCTGTTTGCCCGGGGAATTGAGACGGTGGTGCTGGACACGGACCTGGAGAATCGCCGCGCCCAGCACGTCTATGAGCTGCTGGGCTTCACCCGGATGGGCGTCCGGCGGGACTGCTGGCGCAACCAGGTGGGGGAGCTGCGCTCCGCGGTGGACTATGCCATCCGGCCTGACCAGCTGGTGGACTACGCCCGGGAATAGCCGCAGCGCGGCGCACAAAAAAACGGTAGGGACACATGGTCCCTGCCGTTTTTTTATACTCAGGCCCGGAGGTCTCCGGCGGCCTTGATCTTGACGCGGCTGGTGTTGCCGGGGTAGTAGGCCAGGGGCACGTCCTCGACCTCGATGATCTCGACGGTCTCGCGGATGGCGCCGGCCTCCACAGCCAGCTCCACGGCGTCTGCCTTGGCCTGGGCCAGGGCCTGCTCCCGGGGCAGCTCGTCATAGTTGATGAGCTTTTCGTAGGTGCCGCTGACCTTGGAGATGGCCGAGCCGATGGCGTTGGCGCAGCCGAAGTGATCCGGCTTCACCACTTTTGCAGCGCCGGACAGGTCTTCCGGCAGGACGATGGAGCCGCCGCCCACCAGGATGACGTCGCTGTCGGCGCTGGAGATCTTCATACTGTCGATGGCGTCCTCGACCAGCGTGCGGATGGCGCTCATGGCGGCCTCAGCCAGTGTCTGGGGGATGTCGGCCACGCGGCTGGGGTCTCCCAGCTCCACCATACCCAGGCGCACGGCGATGTCGGTGGCGGTCATCACGTCGCCGCCGAACACCAGGGCCTTCTTCGTGATCTCATAGCCTACGCTGTCGGGGCCGACGGTGACGGTGCCGTCGGGCTGCTGCCGGACGATGGAGCCGCCGCCCAGGCCGATGGACAGCACGTCGGGCATCCGGAAGTTGGTCCGCACGCCGCCGATGGTGACGGCCACGCTGGACTCCCGGGGGAAGCCATTCTGGATGACGCCCAGGTCGGTAGTGGTGCCACCCACGTCGATGACGATGGCGTTTTGGAGGCTGCTGAGATAGCTGGCGCCGCGGATGGAGTTGGTGGGACCGCAGGCAACAGTCAGAATGGGGTACTTGCGGGCGTGTTCCATGGTCATCAGCGTGCCGTCGTTCTGGCTGAGGTAGACGTCGGCCTGGGTGATGCCCTCGTCGCGGAGGCTCTTGGCGAAGCCGTCGGTGAAGCGCTCGGCCACCTGCCAGAGCGCCGCGTTGAGAATGGTGGCGTTCTCCCGCTCGATGAGGCCCATGGAGCCGATTTCGCTGGAGATGGAGACGTGGACGTCGTCGCCCATGATCTCCCGGCACAGCTGCGCCGCCTCCAGCTCATGGTCGCTGCGGACCGTGGAGAAGACGCAGGAGATGGCGATGGACTTGACGCCCTGGGCCTTCATCTCCCGGAAGAAGGCAGCAGCGGCCTCCCGGTCAAAGGGAGCCAGGAGCTTTCCGTCGTACTCAAAGCCGCCGCCGATGACGACGCTGCCGCGGCAGATGGCCTGAATATCCTCCGCCCAGTCCACCATGGGGCGGATGCCCAGGGTGGCCGGAGCGCCGATGCGCAGAATGCCGATAGGCGCCAGGTTTTTTCGCTCCACAATGGCGTTGGTACACTGGGTGGTGCCCAGCATGGCCTGGCGAATCTGGCTGCGATCCACCTGGGAGGCCTGGAGAACGGTCCGCACGGCCCCCAGGATGCCCTCATAAATGTCGTGGGAGGTGGGGTACTTGATATCCGCCACCACGTGGAGCTGCTCGTCGATCAGGACGGCGTCAGTGTTGGTGCCGCCCACGTCAATGCCCAGTTTATACATCAGCCCTTGCCTCCTTTGTACCGCTCTTCCAGGGGAATATAGTCGGTGTCAACACCGAAATACCGGGGGCCTACCAGCTCCAGCCCGGCGGGGGTCCGCCACAGCGGGAAGCAGGGGAGTCCCACCACCAGCACGCGCTTGCCGTATTTCAGCGCGTCGGTGGTGACAGGGGCGAAGGTCTCCACATCCACCAGGCAGATGAGGTCCGGCGTCGTGGCGCGGATCTCGCCGTTGACCGTGGCGGTGAGGTTTTCGTTTTGGAATTCCACAAAGGCGGTACCGCCCTTGTCCTCGCCGATGCCCTCCAGCACCACCTTGCCGAAGTTGAAGGCGCCGCGGGTCTCCCGCAGGACGTCGGCGATCTTGCCCTTGAAGAGCTTGTAGCCCCCGGTGAACGACAGGAAGCGCTCCTCGGGCGACTGGTCGGCGCAGTCCTTCACGGTGCGGATGGCCTCGCCCAGCCTCTGGCTGCGGGTAACGATGCCCTTGACGCCGTACTGCTTCATCTGCGCGCCGGACATGGGGTAGAGGGAGACCGACACCGAGCCGCCGCAGCTCATGGTGACGGCCCGGGCCAGCTCCTCGGTCCACTTGTTGGTGATGGTGTTGAAGATGACGCTGTTGCCCTTTTCGTCCGTCAGGGCCATGGGGGTGGCGCTGATGCCGCCGATGGTAAATGTGACCATCTGCAGCTCCGGGAAAGCCCGGCCCATGCCGTCCACGTCCACCAGGGGGATGCCCAGCCGGGCAGAAGCTGCGATGGGGAGCATGGAGTTGACGCCGCCGGCCTCGATGGGCATAAAGGCGTCGATTTTCTTACCGAAATACTGGCTGACCATGTCATAGAGCGTTTGGTACTCCTTGCCGCCGATGGCCTTTTCACCCAGGACGGTGGGCGCACCCATCATGGCGATGGGGATGACCAGGGCGTCGTCCGCCACCTCGTCGGGGTCCAGCAGCGTCACGGGGCCGCAGGCCTGCACGGCGTCCATGGCCACCAGCTTGCCCACGTAGGGGTCGCCGCCGCCGCCGGCGCCCAGCAGCGCCGCGCCCATGGCGATGTCTTCGATTTCTTGGATACCGATGGTACGCAAAATCATCACTCCTAAATAAAAGTAGATCGGGCGGCACACCGCGGCCCGGAGGGGCGGTGTGCCGCAGAAGGACACGAACTTACAGCTTGCTGGCCTCGGGGGCCCGGCGGAACAGCGGGTCAATGACCACGTAGACCACCAGGGAGACGACGATGCCGTTGACCGGTCCCACAAAGAAGGGGACGTTGAGCCACGGGGCCGCGGCCACCAGGGCGGGGAAGTTGGCGAAGGTGCCGCCGGTGATGCAGGCCACCAGTGCGCCCACCACGAAGGCGATCAGACCAGGGGCGTAGACGCCGCCGCGGCGGAGGAAGTTCTCGCGCTTGCCGCGGCCCACGATCCAGTAGGCGGCGATGATGACGCCGGCCAGGGGCGGGATCAGGGCGGACATCAGGGACAGGAAGCCCTGGAAGGCGTTGAGCAGGCCGAAGGCGGCCAGGAGCGTGCCGACGGCGCCGGAGATGCCGGTGGTGATCTTGAACTTGCTCTCGTCAAAGCCCAGGAGGTTGCTCAGGGCCAGGCCGCCGGAGTAGGCGTTGGTGACGTTGGTGGTCCAGGTGGCCAGCACCAGGGCGATCAGGCCCAGCAGCGGCACGCCCAGGGAGACCAGGATGGCGGAGATGTCATACTGGCCGGTGACAATGCTCATCAGGGCGCCGGTCAGCAGCATGAAGAGGCCGGCGGGGATCACGCCCACGATGGAGGACTTGACCACGTCGCCGCGGTTTTTGGCAAAGCGGCAGTAGTCGGCGGAGATGACGCCGCCCAGGGCGAAGGAGGCAACCACCATGGAGATGCCGTAGACCATGCCGGCCGACTGCTGGGGGGCGTAGGCCGCGATGGCGCTGCCGCCGTCATGGGCGATGATGCCGGCTACAAGACCGTAGAGGCAGACAATGACCAGCAGGGGCACGGCCACATAGTTGAGCCACTTGAGGCCCTTGAAGCCGGCGCAAGCCGTGACCAGCATGATGATGCCCCAGACGATGGAGCAGATGGCCACCATGGCGGTGCTGGGGGTGCCGAGGCCGAACATCGTGGCGGCGATGGAAGCGAAGGCCTGGCCGCAGGTGGCGGACTGGATGCCGAACCAGCCGACGCAGGCGATGGCGATCAAGGTACTGATGACGTACCTGGCGCCTTGCTTGCCCAGGGCGCCCTCGGCCATCACCGAGACGGGGAGGCCGGTGTCACAGGCCTGCATGCCCACAAAGATCATGTAGAGGCAGATGAGTCCATATCCGATGAGGATGGACAGCACAATTTCCAGGATGCTCAGACCACCCTGGGTCAGCACGCCGCCGATCATCAGGCAGGGGACACAGATCATGCCGCCGGCCCAGACCGCCGCGATGGACAGCCAGCTCTGCCGCTGTTCCGGGCGTACTTCGAAACCACTCTCTTTTCGCATATTTTTCCCTCCTATTTGGATCGCGTTCAGCGGGATATTGCCGCTGATTTGATAGCATTATAAAAGATAAAAACCGGCGGTGTATATAGCTTGTTTACAAAAAATTCCGGGCTGACTTTGTCCAAAAAGACAAAGTCAGCCCGGAAAAACGATCTCTCGCCATTAAAAGTCAGGGAAATATATAAATAATAAAGACGAAGCTAAATATGCGTTGTTCAAATCGACAAAACCTCAGCTGGAGAGCAGCCGATTTAGGGCGCAAGCTTTATAGAGGGCGATGGCCTCCGGCAGCTTGTCCACCGGGTGTCCCAGCCGCCGCTCTGCCTGCTGGAGGCGGTACTTGACCGTATTTTTATGCATAAACAGGTGCGCTGCGGTGTCGGAGATGCTGCTGGCCGCGTCCAGGTAGTAGGTGGACAGCGTGCCCACCAAGTCCGTCTCTGTGCCCTCCCGGAGCGGTGCCAGGACGGAGAGCCGCCGGGCGATTTCCGCCTCGCCCTGGTCGATCAACTCCCGGCAGGCACAGGTGAACTCCATTTCCTGGCCCGTGAACCACCGCCGTCCGGGCCAGATCTGCCGGGCTGCCTCCTGAGCAGTATGGATGGTGAGGTACGCCCGCCGCACGTCTGAAGTGGTGACCAGGCTCTGACAGATGGTGAGATAGCCGTCCAACCCGGCCTGCTGCACCCTGTCGCAGCACGCTTCGGCCAGATCGTGCATCTCCTCGGCGCTGCCGTTCCAGGCCAGAAAGACGACCACGTCGCCCTCATAGCAATCGGCCACCACATCGCCGGAGCGATGGCGCAGCAGCCGCTGGATGAGATCCAGGCCGCCGGCCTGAAATGTCTGAGGGTCGCCGCTGCCGCGCTGCAAGACCCACATGGAGTGGATGGCGCCGATGTTGACGTGCAGCAGCTCAGCCAGGCGGCGCATCTTGATGGGCTCATCCCGGAGGATGGCCCGCACCAGCTCGGACATGACCACCCTGTCGTGGTTCTGGCTCCAAATGCAGGAGGCCAGATGCACGACCTCGGCGGCATGGTGCATCACGTCCAGGGCCAAGGGCGTCCCTTCCTTGACGATGAAGAGTTCCATCAATGGGGCGCCGGAGGAGAGTGTGGCGCGGTAGACGTAGTGCTTGCAGCCGTCCAGGGTGACTTCCAGCGGCGGCCCGCCGTTTTCCGGCAGCGTGTCCAGGCCGTGGAGCATCTGGTCCAGCTGCTGGGCCACGTCCATCCGGGGCCAGGAGACGGCGTTTAAGAGCCGCAGCGCCCCGTCAGTCAGCACTACGCTGGCGCGAATGCGGTCACTGAGGAGTTTTAGGACGGTGTCCACCGTCCGCTGATGCTCCGGCAGGAGGGCGGCCCGGCCCAGAATGTCGCTGACCATCAGGGCGCTGTTGTTCTGGTCCTTGAAAATGGCCTCCATTACGTCGCAGATGACGTCGCTGTACCGCAGGTCCATTCGGTTTTCCGGCATGACGATCAGGGCGAAGTCCAGCCGGTCGGCCAGCTCCACCAGCCGCCGGTCCACCGTGGGCACGAAAATCCCCACGTAGTAGAGAATCAGCCCCACCTCGCCGGCGGCGGCAAGCCGCTGGATGTTGGTGCACTGGGCTTCTACATCCAGGGGGATGTTGGCAAAGCCGGTGATGACGATTTCGCTGCCGAAGAATTCGTTGTTGCGGAAGAGAGAGTCCTGGAGCAGATTGGGGTTGGCGAACTCCAGCACCGAGATGGAGGAGACCAGCTTTTTCAGCGCGCCTTCGCCCGCGGCCAGCCGGGCGCCCCGCAGGCTGGGCAGCTGCAAGAGGTCTGCTACTGTGACGCTCATGGAATCACCTGCCTCGATCGTGTTGTTGCCCCAAGCGGGGGCTGTTACAGAATTTCGTACTCCATCATCTCGTAGCGAAGGCGGGTGCCCTCGGAGACGGAGTCGGGCAGCAGGGCCCGGGCGACGGGTTTGAGATCGGCGTTGGGGTCGTCCAGCCGCTGCAAGAGGGCGTAGTCGCCGTCCAGCTCCCGGACGATATAGTCCACGGCATCAAACATTCCCATGGCTTTTGCCTCCTTTGTGCGCGGGGCCGGACCGATGGTTAGGGAACGCGGATGACCCCGGAAAGATACATCCAATTTATCACAGGCGCGGAGAAAATGCAATTTTCAAAATACCGCGTGTCTTGCCATGAGAAAAAGCCCGCCGAGACGGGCTGAGATAGTCTGACCGACGACGGCCTCTGGTGCTACCGTGTCCAGATCAGCGGCGTTGTTGGCCGACATAGCCATCCTCCGTGACGTCCACGATTCGATGTGTGGTCAGGCTGCCCTCGCTGCGAAAGGTAATGATGTTGCCTGCTTGCTAGCTGCTCAGGGCAATGATAGCAGCGGAATACCCGAAGACGGTGGGATCATCCTCGCCGGCGAAATGTTCCATGACAATTATATATAAAAAAGCCGAAATGCTTCCGGCGTTTCGAACTATTGTGACGAATTTGTGATTTTGTGGTGATTTTATCTGTGATATGATACAATTAGTTCATTAAAAGAAAGGGGAATCGATCATGTACCGTGTCCTCTTGGTGGACGATGATCCCCACATTTTGCGGGTCAATGAAGCATACTTGAAAAAGCGAGGGTATCAGGTCTATTCTGTCCAGGACGGTGTGGCGGCGCTGGCCGTGGCGGAGACGGCAGAGCTGGACGCGGTGATCCTGGACGTGGATATGCCCGGACTGGACGGCATTACGGTCTGCCGTCGGCTGCGGGAGCTGCGGACGGTGCCGGTGGTGTTCCTCTCGGCCTACGCCAAGACCGACGACCGAATCCGCGGCCTGCAGGCCGGTGGTGACGACTACCTGGCAAAGCCCTATTCTCTGGTGGAACTGGAACTTCGGTTGCGGCTGCGAATCGAGGGGGGACGCGCCGTCAAGCGCCGGGAGGTACTGTATTTTGACGGGCTGGAGATCGACCCGGAGCTGCGGGAGGCCCGCTGCGGCGGGGAGATCGCGTCCTTCACGGCGCTGGAGTTTGATCTTCTGGCCTTTTTAGCCCAGCATCCGGGGCAGGTTTTTTCCTACGCGCAGCTCTCCGAGCAGGTGTGGCGGACCCCGATCAACCAGGGCCTGCACAACATCCAGGTCTGCATGGCTCGGGTGCGGCAGAAGCTGGACGCCCTGGCGCCCGGCAGGCAGTATATCGAGACCATCCGAAGAAAGGGCTACTGCTTCCGCGGAAAAAAGGGATAGTTACGGGCATGGCAAAAGCCAGCCGCCCCCAGGGGCGGCTGGCCGGAACATAGAAATTATGACTTTTTGCGAACGAGCTTGAGAATCAGCCAGGCGATCCCGCCGGAGCAGACCAGACCAACTCCATTCAGAACCCATTGCAGCGCCACGGGGATTGCGGGGGCAGCTGCCTCCGGCGCAGCGGTGGAGCCATCCGCCGGCGACGACAGAACCGGCACAGCGTCCTGCGCATCGGCGCTGTCTTCCGCTGAGGCCGCCTCATCCGTCGCTGCCTCGTCCGGGAGCTCCACGCTCTCAAGAGGCAGCTCTACCTCCGGCTCTTCCGGTTCCGCTGCATCTTCTGCTTCGGTAGGGGACTGCGGTGAGACAGCGTCAGGACCTGCTGCATCGTCGGCGGGCGGCGGGGCTGTCTCCGGGTCTGCGTTGGAAGCTGGCGGTGTTTCAGGCTCTGGCGAAACGCCGGAATCAGGCGGCGTTTCCGCCTCCGGGAGGTTTTCCTCGGGCGGCTCCGGCTTTCGGTCCGGCTCTATGGGCGTGATGCTGCCGCCGTGGTTGCCGCCCTGGTCATCAGAGTCCTCATCAAAAAGCAGTACCGCTTCAGAGTACCAATAGTCGCCCTCATCCGGGAAGGCCGCCGCCACGCGGTAAAACTGCGGACGGCTGTCTACTTCGAAAAAGGTGCCCACTGGCAGGCCCTCGCTGTTATGAAGCAGGGAAAAATTATCCCATCGGCTCCAGCTCCTGCCGTTGCGGGAGACCTCGCCCCAGACTTCGCCCCATTCGGCCACATTCTCCGGGAGAGAGAGGAGGGTGATGGTGGCGGAGGTGGTCTCGTCTCCGTTGTAGCTGCTGTCCACAACAGTCAGCGTTCCCGGTGTATACCATTGAATCTCTACAGTCAGGGGACGCATAGACAAAAGCGGCTGGCCATCCTGGCCCAGAAAGCTGCCGGTCAGCGTCAGCGTGCCGTCCGTTTGACCTTCATATTGCGAGAGGTCCCATTGGAGCGGCAGGGTCTCCCAGGTTTCCTGGCCCTCCAGCTGCACTTCTACCTTCATGGTTTGAGGCAGCATCGCTTCGGTCAGCGCCGTACCTGCCTCCAGCCAGACGGGATCGAGGGTGCGGTCGATGTTGTAAACCAGCTGCGGGCCCCAGGAAATGGGCTGACCGGGGGCTTCCATATCGCTGAACACCACCGAGCCGCCCGGCTCCTGGACGATGAGCCAGCCCTCGCCCTGGGTTTCAAAGACGGCGCCGGCCAGCCGCAGCTGCCCGCCGGCTTTGACGACGATCAAGCCGCCGGACTGATGCGTGCCCTGGATGACGGGGTCGATCTCCGGGCCGCCGACTGTGATGGTGCCGATGCTCAAAAGACCGCCGGACTCCACGATGATCTGCCCCTCCAGCGCCACCGTCAGCGCGCCGGCATAGTACCCCTCGGGAAGCTCCTTGTCTTGAAATTCCGGGGAGACCACGGTGAACTCCACCGCTTCTCCCGCACCAATGGTTTGGGCCGGAAGCTGGACGGTATAAGAGGGGATTTCCGGTGTTTCGGGCGGCGTTTGGCTCCCGCCGTCCGTTAGCTCGCTGTCCGCCGGTGTGTTCTGCTGGGAAATCTCCGAGGATGCGCTATCGGAGGCGTCCGCTGTTTCCGCTGCGGTGGCGCAGCACAGGAGTGCTGCCGCTGCCGCCAGGCACCACAGCGGCGCAAAGCACCGGAAAAGCCGTTGTTTCATGCGTGTTACTCCTTATATATAATGAGGTGTTTTCTATGGGAAAGCCGGCCAGAAAAAGACTGCTCCTGCTGACAGTGCTGCTGTTGCTGGGCATTGCAGCTTATACGGGCCTATTTTACTGGGACAATAAGTATACCGCGGCGCTTCCGGGGTACTATGGCTGCAACATGCTGACGCAGTCGCAGGATGCGGTGGGCTTCCTGGTGGACGGCTGGGAGTACTATCCCGGGCAGCTGCTGGGCCCGGAGGATTTTTCCGACGATACAGTGCCGGAATCCTACACTTATATCGGACAATATCCAAACTTTTCTGCGCATCTGGGTACGCCCTACGGCGTAGCCACCTACCGCCTGCGCCTCGAAAGTGAAACGCCCCAGGTGCTGGCGCTCTATGTGCCGGAGCTGCTGTGCGCCGGACGCATTTACATCGGCGGTGCGCTGGCGGGGGAGCAGGGAAGCATAGAGCCCTATGAACCCTATGTGATGGATGGCGTATATGCTTTTGCGATAGAGAGAAGCACATACATTATTATACAGTGCGCAAATTATACCCACTATTATTCCGGGCTCTATTATCCGCCCGGCGTGGGAACGCTGGAAGCCGTCGTCCGTATGATGACGGTCCGGCTGATCGTATATGGGATTCTGAGTCTCATACCCTTGGCTGTGGCCATATTGTATCTGGTCCAGTGGGCCTGGGGCCGGGAAAGGCTGGTCCGTTGGACGGGACTCATCTGCCTCTTCGCCGGGCTTCGCCAGAGCTATCCGCTGCTGCGGGCTATGGGAGTTTCCCTGGCCAGACCGGTCTATGCTCTGGAGGATATCAGCGCCAGCCTGCTGCTGCTCTTTGCCATTCTCCTGGCAGGAGAGCTGAGCGGCGCCGTCAACCGATGGTACCACCGGCGATTGGCTGTGCCGGCGGCGGTGGGTATGAGTGCGGTATGCGGCATTTTTCCTTTGCTCATTTTACCATACGCTCCGATCTTCATCAATAGCTACGGTATTATTCTCTTTTTTTGGAAAATCCTTGCCGGCGCCTACTTGGTGTTTCTGGCGGTCAGAGCCCAGAAAATGCAAAAGCCACTGGGCGGCTATCTGTTGGCGGCGTCCGGACTGTTCGGTCTTTCCATGGTGGCTGCGACGGTTTGCATCAACCGCTTCGAACCCATTATGGGCGCCTGGCCGGAGGAGTACGGCGGCTTCCTGCTGGCGATGGGCCTTGCGGCGCTGCAGATCCATCGCGGCGTCCTGCTGCACCGGGAGAATCAGCGTTTGACGCTCCACTTGCAGGATGAGGTAGCCCACAGGACCCGGGCGGTGGAGACGTTGTTATCTGAGCGGAGGGAGCTGCTGGCCAATTTGATCCACGATTTGAAAAACCCCTTATCTGCCGTGCGGAGTTACGCCGAGCTGGTGGAGCAGGACGGCCTTGCATTGGACGAAGAGACAGCGGCCCACCTCAGCGCCCTGCGGGAACGAGTCAGCGCCGTGGGGGAGCGGCTGGAACTGCTCCAGGATTTTTCCCGCGCGGAACGGGACGTCCTGAAACAGGCGTCGCTGGAGCTGTGCCAGCTGCTTCGGCAGTTTCATCAGATCAATCAGCCGGATCTGGAACTGACAGGCCAGAATTTTCAATTGCGTCTGCCCCAAGAGCCGGTCTACGTGCAGGGCAATTCGAAGCGGCTTTGGGCTGCCCTGGAGAATTTGTGCTACAACGCCCTCTCCTTTACCCCGGAGGACGGCACGATCACCTTGGAACTGGAACGCCGGGACAACCAGGCTGTGATCTGGGTGCGGGATACGGGCTGCGGCATTCAGCCGGAGGATTTGCCCCATGTGTTTGAACGCGGGTTCACCAGCCGAAAAGAGCAAGGCGGGGACGGACTGGGGCTATATATTGTGCGCCTGATTGCTGTGGAACACGCTGGAACTGTAGGGGTCAATTCAGAACCGGGGCAGGGGAGTGACTTTTATCTCCGACTGCCGCTGGTGGAGACGCCCCGATGAAGAGAGAAGAAGGACCGATTACCGCTGCGAATTATTACAATTTGCAGCGGTAATTTTTGTAGAAAATGTTGAAATTTGTGGAATTTTGTTACAATCCATGCAATATATACAAATATTTGCGACCAAATTAGGAAAAATGTGATTTAAATCCATGTAAATGGACATTTGACTTTCTTAGACGCACAGGATACAATATACAAGATATTTATTTATGAGCGCTCATAAACCGCGCTCACAAGTAGATGAATTTTGCAAGGAGGAAAAACAATGAAGAAGCTACTCGCTCTGTTGTTGGTCCTGGCTCTGGCTCTGTCCATGGTCGCCTGCGCCAGCAACGCAACTCCCAGTACTGATACCAGCACGGATACTCCGGCTGACACCAGCACTGAAGAAACCACGGATACCGATACCGAAGCTGCCGCTGGTGAGCTGGTCGATCCCTACGCTTACAGCGAGGACGACTACGACATCCAGTCCGAAGAGATCTACGATCTCGTGCTGGGCGACTTCGAGACCATCTACAATGAGGCCAAGGCCGAGGTTGTGGACATGGACAAGCGCTTCGCCGAGATGGCCATCGCCGAGGCCAAGCTGCTGGAGTCCGGCACCTTCCTGCCTCTGAGCGCGCAGGGCGGCAACTACGCCATCAGCCGTGTTGCTCCCTACACCGCCAGCACGACCCTGTGGGGCAATGACAACGACCGGTTCCACAACCAGGTCGTGACCACCGAGCCCATCACTGCCGCCGACCGCGACACCCTGAAGGCCATGTGGGCTGAGCTGAAGGGCACCGGCACTTGGGAAGCTGAGTGCGAGAAGTGGCTGACCGAGAACGGCTACACCCTGAAGGATACCTACACCATGGGCTATGCCTCTGACCCCAAGACCTGGGACATTCTGGCAACCTCTCAGGCTCCTGATGCTGAGGCCCTGGTCAACACCTTTGACGGTCTGGTCGAGTACGATTCCGAGAACGTCATGCAGCCCGCTCTGGCTGAGAGCTGGGAAGAGTCCGAGGACGGCCTCACCTACACCTTCCACCTGCGTCAGGGTGCGAAGTGGGTCGACTCCCAGGGCCGTGAGATCGCCGAGGTCAAGGCTGACGACTTCGTGGCCGGCATGCAGCACATGCTCGACGCCATGGGCGGCCTGGAGTACCTGGTGCAGGGCGTCATCGTCAATGCCAGCGAGTATATCTCCGGCGACGTGACTGACTTCTCCGAAGTTGGCGTCAAGGCTGTGAACGACTACACCGTGCAGTACACTCTGGCGCAGCCCACTCCTTACTTCATGACCATGCTGAGCTACAGCGTGTTCGCTCCCATGAGCCGCACCTACTATGAGTCCAAGGGCGGCAAGTTCGGCGCTGACTTCGACAACGCCGCTGCCGACTACACCTACGGCAAGACCCCTGACGACATCGCCTACTGCGGCCCCTATGTCGTCTCCAACGCCACTGCCAACAACACCATCGTGTTCTCCGCCAACCCCCTGTACTGGAATGCGGAAAACATCAACCTCAAGTCCATCACCTGGCTGTACAATGACCAGGAGGATGCTCTGAAGGCTTACAACGACACCATGTCCGGTGTGCTGGACGGCGCTGGCCTGACCGCTTCCGCTGTCGAGGCTGCCAAGTCTGCCGGTGTGTTCGAAGAGCTGGCCTATGTCTCCAGCACCGACGCCACCTGCTTCAACCTCTTTATGAACGTCAACCGGATCGCTACCTCCAACTTCAACGATCAGTCCTGCGCCACCCAGAAGACTGAAGAGGACATCCTCCGCAGCCGTATTGCCATGTACAACCAGAACTTCCGTCTGGCTCTCATGCTGTCTCTGGACCGCGCTGCCTACAATGCCCAGACCACCGGTGAGGAGCTGAAGCTCACCTCTCTGGTCAACACCTTCACCCCCGGCACCTTCGTCTCCCTGGAGAACGAGACCACCGTGGACATCAACGGCACTCCCATGACCTTCCCCGCCGGCACCTTCTACGGCGCCATCGTGCAGGCCCAGCTGGATGCCGACGGCTTCCCGGTCAAGGTGTGGGATCCCGAGGCTGACGGCGGCATCGGTTCCTCCGCTGCCTTCGACGGCTGGTACAACCCCGAGGCTGCTGCCACCTACCTGGAGACCGCCATTGCTGAGCTGGCTGAGCAGGGTCTGGAAGTCTCTGCTGAGAACCCCATTTACCTCGACCTGCCCTACTTCTCCGGCTCTGAGGCCTTTGGCAACCGTGCCAACGCTCTGAAGCAGTCCGTCGAGTCCGCTCTGGGCGGCGCCGTCATCATCAACCTGGTCGACTGTGTCAGCTCCGATGCGTGGTACTATGCCGGCTTCTATGCCAATAACGGCGCTGAGGGCAACTACGACATCTACGACGTCTCTGGCTGGAGCCCCGACTACGGCGATCCCCAGAGCTACCTGGACACCATGCTGCCTGACTACGCTGGCTACATGACCAAGCAGATCGGCGTCTTCTGATGCGCCGCTTCTAAGCTAGAACGATCGCAGTTTTGCGGCAGGGGATGGGCCAAAAGGCCCATCCCCTATGCCCGTGAACTGTCCGTCCGCCTGCATAGAGCGCTGACCTCAGCGTTCAGAGTGCCTCTCCCTCTGAAAATTGAGGGCAGCGCTTTAAGCAATTCTCTGCCGCCTCTGCGGCGGCGCATGCCTATCACGCTGAAACGAGAGATGTGTTATGACAAGATATTTAATTAACCGTATCCTGCGCAGCATCTGTTCTGTGATCGTCGTTGTGGGTATCGTCATGGTGATGATCTACTCGGCGCTGGACCGCAACCTGATCTTCGCCGCTGATTCCAACTACACCCACGTCAAGAGCAACGCCAAAGAAGTCTATATGATGCAGCAGTGGGAAAAGTATGGGTATCTCGACTATGTGCCCTACGGCGATTACCTCAAGGAGCTTCTGCGCGATGATGCCATCACCCAGGAGACCTATAATGAAGCCATCAAGTTTGCCAACAAGCCGGAACAGGACAGTGAAGTGGTGGCGCAGTACGTGGCGCAGTTCACCGAGAAGTATGAGTCTGAGGGCTACACTGTGGTGCGGCTCAACGGCAAAATGCGCGGCAACACCAAGCGCTATCAAGATGGCGGCGAGCCTCGGCTCTATGCCTATAAGGATATCCCTGTGCCGATGCGCCTGGTGAACTATTTCCGCGATCTGGTCACTGTGGATAATGTGAACTATGTCCTCGATGATATCCCCGACCGCGGCCTGGAGTTCACCTGGTACGATCCCGTCTATGGCGGCGAAAAATTCTCCCCGGCGATCATTGGCACAGGTACTCAGTATAAATACCTGGTCTACTTCAATGATAAGTTCCCTTATTTCCACCAGAACCTGGTGAAGATCAATCTCGGCCTTTCTTACTCCGTTCGCCAGGGCATAGACGTCTTCACGACTATGACTGAGTCCCAGGGTTCCAATGTCTACTCCACGGTGACGTACCCCAGCGGGGCGGTTCAGGAGTCGGCGGACGATCTGCATACCCTCTCCTATGCCTCCGGCTCTCTGGAAAGCGGCACGCCTGTGATCAAGGCCAACTTTGTGGATGACTATACCAATGTTTCACCCATCAAGGCTGGTATGTCCCGGATCGGCTACTCCTTCACCATGGGCATCATCGCTGTACTGCTCTCTTATTTCCTGGCCATTCCTCTGGGTATTGGCATGGCCCTGCGGAAGGAGAAACTCCTGGACAAGCTGGGCACGGTGTATATCGTCTTTATCACCGCTGTGCCGTCCCTGGCCTATATCTTCCTCTTCAAGTCCCTGGGCGGCAGCTTGGGTCTGCCCACGACCTTCGACATGGAGAATCCCACGTGGCTGATGTATGTGCTGCCGGTCATCTCTCTGGCCTTGCCCTCCATCGCAAACCTGATGAAGTGGCTGCGCCGTTATATGATCGACCAGATGAACTCCGACTATGTCAAGTTCGCCCGGTCCGGCGGCCTCAGCGAGCGGCAGATTTTCACCAAGCACATCCTCAAGAACGCCATGATTCCCATTGTCCACGGCATTCCTTCCTCGGTCCTGCTGGCCCTGACCGGCGCCATCATCACCGAGCGCGTTTACGTGGTGCCTGGCGTGGGCAATATGCTGACTCGCGCCATCACGGCTTACGACAACGGTGTTATCGTGGGCATGGTGCTGTTCTATGCCGTTCTCACGGTCACATCCATCATCCTGGGCGACGTGCTGATCTCCCTGGTTGATCCCAGAATTTCCTTCACATCGAAAGCGAGGTAATCGAGTATGTCTGACAAGCGTGTCAATCTCAGCGACTTCAATCTGTCGGACGACGAGCTCTTCGCGCCTGTGAACCACGATGAGCTGGAATCCGAGAAAATCACCGCCCCGCGCTACTCCTACTGGCAGAGCGTGTTCCGCGTCTTCTTCCGTAAGAAGATCAACATCATCCTCCTGTCCATCCTGGCAGTGCTGCTGCTGTTCACCTACGTCTATCCGGCGGTTATCGGCTACGATGCTGCCGTGGACCCCTATATCAACCTGATGGACTCCACCGCCAAGCATCTGAGTCCTTCGGCTGCCATGGACAAGTTCGGACAAAATATCCACTGGATTTTGGGCTCCGGCTCTGCCGGCCAGTCCACCTTTGACGCCATCTGGTACGGCTCCAGTATCTCTGTTTCTCTGGCTCTGGTCTGCGCCCTCATCAACATGACGGTGGGCGTTGTGGTCGGCGCCATCTGGGGCTTCAGCCGCAAAGTGGATATTATCATGACAGAAGTCTATAATGTCATTGCCAACATTCCCTATATCCTGCTGATCTCCGTCATCGTGCTGATCATGACCGCCAGCTTCTGGTCCATGGTCTTCGCCCTGACCGTCACCGGCTGGATCGCCATCGCATATTTCATCCGCACCCAGGTGGTCATTATCCGGGACCGGGAGTATAATCTTGCCTCCCGCTGCCTGGGCACGCCCATCACCCGGATCGCAGCCAAGAACATTCTGCCTTTTATGACCTCGGTAATTGTCACCCTGGCTGCTGCGGAAATTCCGTCTTATATTTCCTACGAAGTGTTCCTCTCTTATCTCGGCATGGGCCTCAGTGAAATGTCTTTGGGCAAGCTGATCGAGGCCTCCCAGAACGCCATGCAGACCCCCGGCTGGGAGATCGAGTTCTGGAGCCCGGTGGCCGTGGCCTCCATCATCACGGTTGTCCTGTACGTGGTCGGCCAGAATCTGGGCGACGCGTCCGACCCCAGAACCCATATGTGAGAGGTGCGCCATGGAAAATCATAAACTGTTACTGTCCGTCAAGGACCTGCACGTCAACTTCCGAGTCCGTGGTCGGACGCTGTCTGCCATCCGGGGTATTTCTCTGGACTTCCACGAGGATGAGTCCGTAGCCATCGTCGGCGAATCCGGTTCCGGTAAGTCTGTCTTCACCAAGACCTTTGCCGGTATGCTCGATTCCAATGGCTATATCAGCGAGGGGGCGATCATCTTCCACGACGAGGAGCTGGCTGACACCGTTGTGGCACTGACCGACAGTGCCAAGCATCTCATTTACAGCGCTGAGGAAAAGCTCAATGAGTATGCCAAGCTGGAAAATGGCGCCGCCACTTACCAGGCCATGGAGGCCCTGAAATTGGAGCGCAAGCACAAGGCGGAACTCAGTGAGGAAGAGCAGGAGAGGCTGGACGGCGAGATCGCCGAACTGAAATACCAGCGCACGGAACTCTTCAATTTGAAGCAGACCTTTGACTCCTCCAAGGAAAAGGCCCGCATTAAGGAAGCCGAAGCCAAGATCGAGGACCTCGACCGGCAGATCAAGGCGAAGGAGAAAGAAAAGGCCGATACCATTGCTGCCCACAAGCAGCAGCTTCAGCACGATACCGTGTACTTGGCTGACTATGATAAGCGGATGTCCGAACTCAAGAGTCGGTATGAAAAGGAAATCGTGGTTCCCATCTCTGATGCGGTCAAAGCCCGCAACGCCATTCTTGCCAAGGAAATTTGCCTGTCTGTGGGCCGTTTCTCTGCGCGGAAGCGGAGCAAGTATTCCCATAAGCTGCTCCAGGCGCTGCGCCACGCCATGGAAGAGGGGAGAGACCTCAATGACGATGCGGTGCGTAACGCCATTTTCGACGAGATCACCTTCCGCGTCAAGTATCTCGATGAGACGCCGGAGAAGCTCCATGGCACCTGCGTGCTGAACTTGGCCAAGATTCGCGATAACCGCGACTGGGTCAAAATCCGCGGCAACAAGATCGCCACGGTCTTCCAGGATCCCATGACTTCCCTGAACCCGATCATCACCATCGGCAAGCAGATCACTTCAGTCATTCTGGAGCATCAGAATTGCTCCGAGATCGAGGCCCGGGCCCGGGCGCTGGAGCTGATGAAGAAAGTCGGCATTCCCAACGCCGAATCCCGGTTTGATGACTATCCCTTCCAGTACTCCGGCGGTATGCGCCAACGCATCGTCATCGCCATCGCTCTGTCCTGCCAGCCGAAGATTCTGATCTGCGACGAGCCCACCACGGCTCTGGACGTCACCATCCAGGCCCAGATTCTCAAGCTCATCAAGGACCTTCAGAAGGAGTTCCACTACACCATCGTCTTCATCACCCATGACCTGGGCGTGGTCGCCAATGTGGCAGACCGTGTTGCCGTGCTGTACGCCGGACAGGTTGTGGAACTGGGCACTGCGGAAGATATCTTCTACGATCCGCGCCATCCCTACACGTGGGCGCTGCTGTCGTCTCTCCCCCAGCTGGCGCAGCGCAATACGAAGCTCTATTCCATTACGGGCACGCCGCCGTCCCTCTACAACAAAATCGTGGGCGATTCCTTCGCCCCCAGAAACCCCTACTGTCTCAAGATCGATACGCTGGAGGAGCCCCCGATGTTCCAGGTGAGCGATACGCACTATGCAAAGACCTGGCTGCTGGACCCCAGAGCGCCGAAGATTGAGAAGCCCGAGATCATCCAGAATATCCACGAGAAGCTCCTGGATGCATTCAATATTTGAGGAGGATACGGTTGTGACAAAAGCGAAAGAAAGTGCCAAGGTTTCGCACTTGCCGGAACACGGTCCCATCGATGAGAACGGCCGGGAGGTTCTGCTGAGTCTCAAGAATGTGGACATCACCTTTGGCAAGGGCGACAACGCGGTCCGCGCCGTCAAGAATGCCTCCTTTGACATCTATAAGGGCGAGACCTTCTCTCTGGTCGGCGAGTCCGGCTCCGGCAAGACCACCATCGGCCGGGCCGTCATCCGCGTCAATCCCTGCGCCGCCGGCGAGATTCAGTATAAAGGCGTGCGCATTTCCGGTAAGACCACCCATAGCCTGGACCGCGAGGTCATCCGCAACATTCAGATGGTCTTCCAGGACCCGGCTGCGTCCTTGAATGAGCGCGCCACGGTGGACTATATCATCTCCGAGGGCCTGTATAACTTCCACCTTTTCAAGAGTGAGAAGGAGCGCGTGGCCAAGGTGGAGAAGATCATCGAAGAGGTGGGCCTGCTCCCCGAGCATCTGACCCGCTATCCCCATGAGTTCTCCGGCGGCCAGCGTCAGCGTATCGGTCTGGCACGCGCCATGGTCATGGAGCCGGAATTGGTCATCGCCGACGAGCCCATCTCCGCACTGGATGTGTCCATCCGGGCTCAGGTGCTGAACCTTTTGAAGAAGTTCCAGAAGGAACGCGACGTCACCTATCTCTTTATTGCCCACGACCTGTCCATCGTGCGCTTTATCTCGGATCGGATCGGCGTTATCTATAAGGGCGACATTGTGGAAATTGCCGACGCAGAGGAACTCTTCAACTTTCCGCTGCACCCCTACACGCGCAGCCTGATCTCCGCCATTCCCATCCCCGATCCGAAGCTGGAGAAGAATAAGGTCCTCTTCACCTACGACCCCTCAGTCCACGACTACTCTGAGGACAAGCCCAGCCTCACTTGCATCGGCCATAATCACTATGTCTATGGCAATGCCAAGGAGATTGAGGAGTACAAGGCCATCCGGGAAAAGGGCGTCAAGCTCAAGTCCGTCACGATCCTAGACCCCAATGCCCCCACCGAGGAAAATAAGACCGCCGTCGAGGAGTCCATCCCCTCGGGCGACTATATCCTGGACCATCCCATCCACGACACCGGCAATAAGTGGCTGGCCATCCTCTCGTTCTTCCTGCCGATTCCTGGCTTTATCGCCGCGTTGATCTTCCGAAAGTGCAACTATATCCGCAACTTCAAGATGTGCCGCAAGGGTGCGCTGGCCGGCATCATCACCTTTGGTGTGTTGGTGCTGCTCTTCCTGGCGCTGCTCTTCTCGGCCACACTGTAGCATGGCGCGTCAGCGCGATGGAAGTCGCAGACCCGGTTTCCCCAAGATCACCAGAATTGAGGTATCGGAAAAGCACTTTCGCCTGCGGGCAGTTCTGGCCATTGGGTTCCTGGTATTGGGCATTGTGGCCATCGCCTATGGACTCTCTTCCCTGCTGAATAAAGAGGCGGGATGGCAAGCCGTGGAGGCGACACCCTCCGGCCTCAGCTGTGCCAGCGACTTCCAGCTCCAGTATGACTTCAGTGAGGATGGAAGCGGCGCTACGGCGGCATACAGGCAGATTTCCCAGCTTTACACCAAGGCTGTGGAGGACGGATATCGTATTTTCAGCGCTGACTTGCTGGAGGACGGGCTTCATAATGTGGCATATCTCAACCAGCACGTCAATGAGACGGTGACAGTGGAGCCCGCCCTTTATCAGGCTCTCCAGCTGGCAGCGGCGTATGATACTAGAGCCATCTTCCTGGCACCTGCCTATCGGGAGTATGAGCGCGTCTTCCTGGCCGAGAGCGAGGGAGAGGCCAGTCGCTATGACCCTACCCAGAATCCGGATGTGATGGCGTATATTCAGGAAATTGCCGCATTTTCCAACAGCGAGCAGGATATTTCCCTGGAATTTTACGACAACTACCAGGTGCGGCTTCAGCTGTCTGATGCCTGTCTTGCCTTTACGGAGGAATATGGGATCGAAGGCTGGCTGGATTTTTCCTGGTTGAAGAACGCCTTCCTCATCGACTATTTGGCGCAGTGTCTGGCGGACAACGGGTTTACCAACGGTTATCTGGCCAGCTACGATGGGTTTACCCGGAATTTGGATTCACGCGGCCTGTCCTACAGCCTGAATCTCTTCAATCGCAGCGGCAATTCCGTGGATATTCCGGCAGTCTTGCAGTATGACCGGCCCATAAGCATCGTGTTCCTGCGGAACTATCCCCTTAGTGATGCTGACCAGTGGCATTACTACGGCTTTGCGGACGGGCGCATCGCCACCATCTTCCTGGACGCCGCCGACGGCGTCAGCAAGAGTTCCCTGGACAATCTGGTCTCCTATTCCGAGGGCCTGGGGTGCGCCGAGGTGCTGCTTAAGATGCTGCCGGTCTTTGTATCGGATTCCTTCGAGGAAAACGGCCTGGCGTACCTGGCGCGAGACGGCGTCTACTCCGTCTGGTTTGAAGGCGATACGCTCTGCTATAACGAACCCGACGGCGCGATTGCGCTTCGGGAGGGCGAAACCGTCTATACCCTGGAATGTGTATCTCAATAGACGAGAAGGGCCCGTCGCAGAATAGGAAAATTCTGCGACGGGTTTTCTTCTGCCTGGGACGGCTAAAATAACGGAAATTACAGAAAAATCTGCGCATATATGTCTAAAATGGACGCACCAAACCAGACCCAGGCGG
>DVHE01000010.1 GCA_018712245.1 Candidatus Avoscillospira avicola
GCCTGGGTCTGGTTTGGTGCGTCCATTTTAGACATATATGCGCAGATTTTTCTGTAATTTCCGTTATTTTAGCCGTCCCAGGCAGAAGAAAACCCGTCGCAGAATTTTCCTATTCTGCGACGGGCCCTTTCGATTCTCCGGCAGTGTCCTTATTCGCGCTCGGACAGGCACGGCCAGAAATACGGCTTTTCCACCCCGGTCAGCCGCACCGGCCGGCCGTAGTCCACGCCGTAGGTCTCCACCGTCACCCGCTCCAGCCAGATCGGCTCCACCGGGGTGTTGATCTGCACCTCCGGAAGCCCCGGGTAGGAGACCGGTGTCGTCTCCACCTGCTCCAGTCGGCGCAGCTCCGAAAGGCCCCGGGTCACTTTGCCGAAAATGGGGTACTTCCCAGTGATGGCCGGGCAGTCGGCCAGGGGGAAGAAAAATTCGCCCCCGGCAATGTCCGGGCGGCCATAGCCGCCCAGACCCACCGTGCCGAACTGAGCGGGTAGATAGGTACCGCTCTCGGTATCGTTGGGGATGAAATAGCAGGCCGCCGGGTTGTGGAAGGCGTGGTAGCTGACATCCACCACCCAACCCGGCACGATGCGTTCGATGCACTGCCGGTCAAAGACGCCCTTTCGTGCCAAATGCAGAAAGCTGGCCACGGCCTGGGACGCCACCTCCGGGTACAGCTCCAGGCCGATGACGCCGCCGGTGGACAGGAAAATGGTCGCAGTGGGATGGGGCATTGGCACTTCCTCCTTTACCCGATGATCTCCAGCTCCTTGGGTAGGGCGTTGAGTATCTCGCATCCGGTCTCCGTCACCAGCACCAGGTCCTCAATCCGCACACCCAGCTCCCCGGCCAGGTAGACGCCCGGCTCGATGGAGAAGACGTTGCCCGGCGCGGCTGCATCGGCGGCGGAGGCCGAGACGTCGCCAAACTCGTGATCCTCCAGGCCGATGAAGTGGCCCAGCCGGTGGGTGAACTGCGGCCCGAAGCCCGCCTCGGTGATGATGTCCCGGGCGATTTGGTCCAGCTCCCGCAGCGGCACACCGGGCCGCACTGCCTGCTCCGCCGCCTCGTTGGCCCGGCGCACCACCTCGTAGACCTGCCGCTGCCGGTCCGTGGCGCGCTGGTAAACATACGTGCGGGTCATGTCGGAGCAGTAGCCCTTGTAAATGCAGCCGGCGTCGATCAGCACGACGTCACCGGGCTGGAGCCGGGTGTCGTCCGGCCAGTGGTGGCCGCTGGCCGCGTTGGCGCCGAAGGCCACCAGCGGGTCGAAGCTGGTGCCGTCGGCGCCCAGCTCCCGGTATAGCTTAGTGAGCCGTTCGGCCAGCTCCAGCTCGCTGACCCCCGCCGTGATCCAGGGGCGCAGCTGCTCCAGAGCCATGTCGTTGAGCTGGGAGGCCCGGCGCATCAGCGCCCGCTCCTGTTCATCCTTCACGGCTCTGGCCCGGTCGATGGCCAGGGATGCGTTGACAAAGCCGCCCGCCGCCCCCCGTTCGATCAAGGGCAGCAGGAAGCGGGCCGGCAGGTTCTTGTCCACGCCCAGGGGCTCCCGGCTGTCCACCGCTGCGGCCACCAGGTCCAGCACCGGGTCGGTGTCGGAGAAGCGGACCTTCTCCACGCCCAGGTCCTCCGGCACCGTCTCCAGCAGGTTGATGAAGATTTTATGGCCGCCCCGGCGGTTTAAGTACAGCCCGTAAAATCGCTCCAGGGGCTGGATCATCCGGCCTGTCAGGTAAAAGATCGCCAGCGGATCGGTGATGAGCATTTGAGAAAGCCCCATCTGCTCCAAATTCTGCAAGACGGCATCCACACGGTTTTGTTTCATACGTCCATCGGCCCTCCCCGAATAATTCTCTGCGCAGCGTCAGCTTTTGTCGTCTCTTTTGCTTGCACGAAAAAAGCGCAAGTTTCAGTATCATAGCTGCTTTGCGGCTATGATACCATGATGGCGCAGCCAGAATGGTATAATCTGTCATCTTTTTCGGTTGTCCCGTTAGGGGCGAGAAAAAGGACTTAGAATTTTAAGTATAATAGCCGCTGTGCGGCTATTATACCACGGCGCGGCGCGAAACGCCATCTCCCTTCGTTACTTTCTTACTTTAGTTCGTTGACTATTTAGCGTAGTTGTGCTATGATGGGTAGGAAGCGCCCCATGGGCGCAGTCCACGTGAGGAGGTCATGTTATGAAAGTCGCCACCGACATCGGCGGTACCTTTACCGATCTGGTTGCCATCGACGAATCGGGCAATCTGATTTTGGAAAAAGCCCACACCACGCCGCCCAATTTTGACCAGGGTGTCCTGGATGTGCTGGAGAAAAGCGGCATCAACGCTCAGAGCATTGACGCCTTTTTCCACGGCACCACCACCATCATCAACGCCCTGACCGAGCGCAAGGGCGCCAAGACTGCCCTGATTACCACCAAGGGCTTCCGGGACATTCTGGAGCTGGCCCGCGGCAACCGGCCGGACCTCTTCAATCTGGTGTTTGAAAAACCGGCGCCCTTCGTTCCGCGGTATCTCCGCCGGGAAGTGACGGAGCGCATCAGCTACCGCGGCGAGGTGCTGACGCCCCTGTGCGACGCGGACATCGCTGCCGCCGTGGAATACCTCAAAAAGGAGCAGGTGGAGGCCATCGCCGTCTGCTACATCAACTCTTACGCCAACGAGCAGCACGAGCGGGAGACCGTGGCCAAGATCAAGGCGCTGTGGCCGGAGGTCTACGTCTGCCCCTCGGTGGACATCACCAAGGAGTGGCGGGAGTATGAGCGCACCTCCACCGCCGTCCTCAACGCCTACGTGATGCCGGTGGCCTCCTCCTACATAGACCGGCTGGGCCAGCGGCTGACGGACGCCGGTATCTCCGGCAACCGCTACATCATGCAGAGCAACGGCGGCACCACCACCTTCGACCAGGCCAAGCTGACGCCCATCAACGTGGTGGAGTCCGGCCCGGTGGCCGGTGTGTTCGGTGCCTCCATTCTGGGCCGCATGATCGGCGAGGCCAACCTCATCGCCTTTGACGTGGGCGGCACCACGGCCAAATGCTCCCTGATCGACCAGGGCGAGGTGAAAGTCACCACCTCCTACTACATTGAAAAGAATGAGCGCAGCGCCGGCTACCCCATCATGGCCCCGGTGGTGGACATTGTGGAAATCGGCAACGGCGGCGGCTCCATCGCCTGGATCGACGAGGGCGGCTCCCTGAAAGTCGGCCCCAAGAGCGCCGGCGCCCTGCCCGGCCCCGTGGCCTACGGCAAGGGCGGCGAGGACCCCACCACCACCGACGCCAACCTCATCGCCGGGCGGCTCTCGGCTGAAAACTTCGACATGGAGGTCTCCCTGGATCATGTGCGCCAGGCCCTGGTGGACAAGGTGGGCAACGCCTTCTCCATCGACGCTGAGGAGTCCGCCGAGAGCATTATCCGGGTGGCAGACGCCAATATGATGAACGCCCTGAAGCTGATCTCCGTGCGCCGGGGCTACGATCCCCGGGACTTCGCCATGGTGGCCTTCGGCGGCGGCGGACCCATGCACGGCCCCACCCTGGCCAAGGAGCTGAACATCCGCAAGGTGATCGTCCCGGTGGCCGCGTCGGTGTTCTCCGCCTGGGGTATGCTGATGAGCGACATCCGTCACGACTTTATCCAGACCAGAATCCTCTCCTTCCAGAGCGCCCCCATGGACACCCTCAACGCCATGTGGCGCCAGCAGATGGAGGAGGCCCAGGCCCGCTTTGCCGCCGAGGGCATCGCGCCGGAAGAGACCCTGTTCCGCTTCATCGCCGATATGCGCTACATGGGCCAGGAGCACACCGTCCAGGTGTCGGCCCCCGCCTACCCCTGGAAGGAGGAAGACCGGGCCGAGATTCTCAGCCGCTTCCACAAAACCCACGAACACTTCTACACCTTCTCCCTGCCGGACACCCCGGCGGAGATCGTCAATCTGCACCTGGTGGCCTACGGCCAGCTGACGAAGCCGGCCCTCCAGGAGATCGCGCCCCAGGTGGGCGACATCGCCCAGGCCTGCAAGGAGACCCGCCGGGTGTTCTTCTCCGGCGACGGCTGGCTGGACACCCCCATCTATGACCGGCGCAAGCTGGGCAGCGGCGCCGTGGCCCAGGGTCCCCTGGTGGTGGAGGAGCCCACCACCGCCACCGTGGTCTGCCCCGGGCAGACGCTGACGGTGGACCGCTACGGCAATCTCATCGTGGAAACGGAGGTAGAATAATGGCTGAGCAGGTGAAAATCAATCCGGTGACACTGGATATCGTCAAGGACGCCCTGATCGCGGTCAGCAACGAGATCTTCTATGCCTTCGCCCAGACGTCCATGAGCCCCATCATCTACGAGACGCTGGACTACGCCAGCGGCATCGCCGACGCCCAGGGCCGCCTTCTCACCCAGGGCAACGGCGTCACCGGCTTTATCGGCATGATCTCCCCGATGATCTGCGCGGTGGTGGAGAAGTACGGCAAGGAAAACCTCCACCCCGGCGACGTCTACATCATCAACGATCCCTTTATGGGTGGCGGCACCCATATGTCCGACGTGGGCATGGTTATGCCCATCTTCTACGAGGGCGAACTGATCGCCTTCGCCGGCAACAAGGCCCACTGGAGCGACATCGGCGGCATGGCCCCCGGCTCCTTCTCCACCGACGCCACCAATATGTTCCAGGAGGGCATGTGCTTCTCCGGCACCAAGCTGGTGGACCGGGGCCAGCTGGTGGAGCCGGTGTGGGACCTGATGCGCAGCAATATGCGTTATCCGCAGATTTCCCAGGGCGATATGTGGGGGCAGATTTCCTCCCTCCGCACCGGTGAAAAGCGCATCGGCGAGCTGTGCAGCAAGTACGGCGCCGACGTGGTCAAGGGCTCCATGGAGCGGCTCATCGACCAGGGCGAGCGGGTGGCCCGCAAGCGCCTGCAGGAAATGCCCAAGGGCACCTGGGAAATGGACGAATACATGGACGACGACGGCCACGGCAATCCCGTCCATTTGCAAGTGAAAGTCACCATCACCGACGACGAATTCCTGGCCGACTTCACCGGCAGCGACCCGCAGGTTATCGGCTGCGTCAACTCCGGCGCCACCGCTGCCTACGCCGGCGTCAAGGTGGTCTTCATGTCGGTGGTGGGCCCGGAGCTGGCCGTCAACGACGGCGTGTTCGCACCGTTGCGCACCATCTGCGAGCCGGGCAGCGTCCTCCAGGCCAACCGCCCCGCCGCCACCTCCTGCTACTATGAGAGCATGATCTATGTCATCGACCTGGTGTGGCGGGCGCTGGCGCCGGCCTTCCCGGAGTCTCTCGGAGCGGGGCATCTGCTCAGCGTCTGCACCGTGCTGATGGCGGGCAAGCACCAGGACTTCGGCAACGACTACCTTATCATTGAGCCCACCGTGGGCGGCTGGGGTGCCTGCCGGGGCCATGACGGCCAGGTGGGCCAGTTCTGCGTGGGCGACGGCGAAACCTACAACGTCCCCGTGGAAATGGCCGAGACCCGCTACGGCATCCGCATTGACGAACACAGCCTCCATACCGACGGGGCCGGCGCCGGCGAGTTCCGGGGCGGCTGCGGCGCGGTGCGCACCTACCGCTCCATGAACGACAACCAGACCTTCACCGCCTCCTTCGGACGGAACAAGTGGCCCGTCTGGGGCGCGGCAGGCGGCAAGGACGGCTCCATCAACTACTTCCAGTTTATGGACGCTGACGGCACCGTCAGCCCGCCCACCGGCATTGTCGCCCGGCGGGTGATGCACAAAAACGACGTGGTGCGAATGGTGACGGCCACCGGCGGCGGCTACGGCAACCCCCTCAAGCGCCAGCCGGAGAAGGTGGCCATGGACGCCAAGAACGAGTATATCACCGTGGAGCAGGCCCGGGACGACTACGGCGTCCTGCTGGACCCGGATACCTTCGCCATCCTGGGCTTTACCGAGGCGCGGCAGCAGGCCAGCCAGGCATAAGAGACTATTTACGCAGCACAAAACGACTGGGCAGTCCGTTTCCGGACTGCCCAGTCGTTTTCTCAGCGTGTCGAAAAAGTATTTTCGTCCCGCTATCCCCCGTTTTTGCAACTTCAAAAAGTTGCAAAAACGACCTTATTAAACGCGCAGGGGGCCCTTTGCCCCCTGCCCCCATCCCCCGCTGCTCTGTTGCAGAGGTTTTTACCATAGTTTTTTGACAGTCTCAGGCACCGACTGGGCAGTCCGTTTCCGGACTGCCCAGTCGGTGCCTGTCTTTCAGAAGCGCGGGCGTTCATTTGTCCACGCCCGGGATGGGGTAGCCATCCTCGGCCACGCACCGGAGCGCCTGGGCGACTTCGGCGCAGGTGATGAGGTCGTCGGGGCGGAGGTCGCTGCCGTCGGCCTCCAGCCAACCGCAGAGCCAGCCATAGATCACATAGGAAGACGCCCAGTGCTCCAGGTCCATGTCCTCCGGAACGGCAGCATAGAATTCGGGAGAGGGCTGGAAGGACAGCCGGTGCAGCAGCATGGTAAATTCCCCCCGGGTGATGGCCTCTCCAGGGCGGAACTTTGTACCGTCCAGGTCCGTGCCGTCCCGGGCATACCGCGTCAGCAGGCCGTAGCTGGATAAGTATGCAATCGCGCGGGCGGCCTCGGTGCCGGACGCCACGTCGGTGTACGGCACCGGATACGCGGTTTCCTTGTTTTCCGCCGCCAGCAGGCTGTAGGCCAGCTGCGCCGCCGCGGCGCGGGTCAAGGTCTTGTCGCCCTGATCCGCCAGGGCGTCCGCAGCTGCGGCCATGGCGGCGGTGTCCGGGACGGGAAGCGACGAGGGCGCGTCGGGGGCGATGGTCTCGCGGATCGCCGCACTGACAGTGGAAAAGGTCTCGGTGTAGTCCTCCCACAGCGGGTCATCCCGCCCGATCTCCGAGCCGCCCAGGGGCCCCATGGTGAAGTAGATGCTGTCCTCGCCCACGGCCGCGATGGGGTGGTTGGTGGGGGCGGAATAGTACCAGCTGCCAGGCTTGAAGAAATCCGCCCGGGGCGCCTCGGCCACCAGGTAGAACATGGTCAGGGGATACCGCCCGCCCTCGGGGACGTAATAGAGGGTGAGGCAAGTCCCCTCCGGATCAAAGCTGCGGACGCCGCTGGCCACGGCCACCTTCTGCGACACCGCCGCCGGCACCGTGAAGGAGCAGCCCAGCGCCTCGCTGCGCACGGTATAGCCGCCCGCCGCCGGTCCGGCCAGAAATTCCGGCCACGGCGTCGCGTCCGGGTTCTCGGCAGGCGCGGCAGAATCGCAAAGCGCCGCGCCATAGGGGATGTCATAGGTCTCCAGGGCCTCTACCATCCGCACCGCCATGGCCGCCAGCTCCGCCCGGGTGATGGGGCTGCCCAGGCGGTAGAAGTCGTGGCCGTCCCCGCGCAGAATCCCCAGGGTGATGCACCACTTGACGTGGTACAGGCACAGATTGAGGTTCCAGTCTTCGGAATCGTCCTGCAGTACCGCCTCCCAGACAGTTTCAAAGGCCAGATCCAGCTGCTCCGACAGGCCGTTGCACCCGGAATAGCGGCAGAACATGGACGCGGCATACTGCCGGTCCAGAGGCACGCCGCCCAGCAGCCCGCCGGTCATCCCATGGAAGATGTCCTGAGTCTCGTACCAATTGAGCGCCGGGGCATACCAGGCGTCCTGGAGGACCCCCGGGGCAGGCGGCGCATCGCCGGGGCTGCCGGCCAGGCGGTACAGGACGGTCGCCGCCTCCACCGGCGTGACCAGCTGGTCGGGGGAGAAGGTGTCCCGGGAGGTACCGCGCATCAGCCCCAGCGCGCAGACCTCTGCGATGGCGTCGGCGTACCAGGCGTCCGCCGGCACATCGGAAAACGGCCCGGACACCTCGGGCGCGGCGGCGCCGGCGCACACCGCCAGCGCCAGGAGCAGAAGCAGGGCCAGGAAGCGTCGTTTCATCGCGATTCTCCTTTCTCTTCGGCTGCGTCTCATCGGATCGGACGCAGGTTCTCAGTCGATGCCGTAGAACTCCACCCACTTGACCGCCGTCTCCGCCCGGGAGAAGGTGATGGCGGCGTGGTAGTCCGGGGTATAGACATTCAGGACATAGTAGCTCAATGCCACATAGGACAGCGTGCTGCGGCAGCTTCCCTCGTCGTAGATGGTCTGGATGGCCCACTGCTTCAGCTCCGTGTCCCAGGCCGGTATTTTGGCGAACACCTCGTCAATGGGCATTCCCACGCCGATGCCGCGGAAAATCGTCACGTCCCGGCAGTCCTCGGAGAGATTGAGGTAGTCCAGGCGGTAGACGCCGTCCTCGTCGGGGTAAAAGCCGTAGAGAATCCCGTCCCACTGAATGGTCACGGTGTCGCCGCCGGGCGTCTCCGGCGCGTCCGGCCCGTCCCCCAGGCAGACCAAAACCGCCGCATAGGTCATGTCCATGGCCACGCCGTTGGAGAGGACGAACTCCTCGCTGGCCACCGGCGCCGTGGGGTCGTAGACCGCCGGTTCCGCCGGAGCCGTTTCCGATTCCGCTTCCGGTTCCGCCGGCGCGTCCTCCGGGGCCTCCTGCGGCGTCTCCTCCGCCAGCTCTTCCGGCAGTTCTGACGTCTCCTCCGTCACCTCGTCCGCCGGCTCCTCCGGCGTCTCTGCCGGTACCTCCTGCGTCTCCGCCGCTGTCTCCCCCTGGCGCTGCGGCGGGACGCCGCCGCTCTGGGCGCAGGCCGGCAGAGCTGCCAAAACCGCCGCCAGCGCCAGGGCCAACAGCCATCGATCCACGCGCATATTCCATACCTCTCATCTGGATTTCTTATATTTGAATAGACCGAATCCGCGCCGCCGCGGTTTACAGCGCCTGAAAAATTTCTCCCGCGCGGGCCGTCTTCTTGTTATTTCCGGGGAAAGACGGTATAATCAAACTATCTCTACGCCTTGGGCGAAACCGGGAGGGGCCTACTATGGAAGAACGTCTCATACCGCTGCTGACCGACGTGCTGGCCGGGCCGCGGGATATGCTCTGCCGCGGCGTCCTGGCGGCCTGCCGGCCGCTGCTGCCGCCGGAGCCGGAGGAGGGCTTCCTCCCCTGGTGCTACCGCTACCTCTGCGCCCAGCTCTACCCCGACCCCGAGGCCCGGTTCGACCCGGCACTGGTCGAAGCCGCCGAGCAGGTCTACCTCCCCGCCCTCACCTGGGCGCTGGACCGCGAGGACTACCCCTTCGACCCGCTGACCGACCTGCTGCCGGTGCCGGAGGACGCCGTGGCCGAAAGCCGGGTGGCGGCGGAATACGGGCAGTTTCAGCTTTTGATCCGCAAGATGCACCTGATGGCGCTCTTGCGTATCGGGCGGGAGGCCATGCCCTTTGACACCGCCTCCCACATCATCGGCGTCCACAACGTGGCGCTCCACGCCGCCATCCTGGCCCGGAAGGCGGGCCTGCCGGTGGACCTGCCGCTGGTGTCCGCCGCCTGCCTCAGCCACGACGTGGGCAAATTCGGCTGCCGCGGCTCCGACCAGAAGCGGACCGCCTACCTCCACTACTACTACACCTGGACCTGGCTGGAGGGCGCCGGGCTGGAGGAGATCGGCCACGTGGCCGCCAACCACTCCACCTGGGACCTGGAGTTTGAGAACCTCCCGATGGAGTCCCTCCTTTTGATCTACGCCGACTTCCGCGTCCGGGGCCACCGGGAAAATGGCAGGGAAATCATGGGCATCTACTCTCTGGAAGAGAGCCGGGACATGATCTTCTCCAAGCTGGCCGACATGACGCCCCAGAAACAGCGGCGGTACCAGACCGTCTACTGCAAGCTCCGGGATTTCGAGGCCTTTTTGAAGGACAACGGCGTCGGCGTCAATTTGGAAGACGCCGCTCTCGGCCCCAAGGACATCAAGGACGCGGCCCTTCTGACCGCTGCCGAGGCCCGGGCCGGGCTGGCACGAATGACCTTTGAGAGCAACGTCCGTCTGATGCACACCATCACCGCCGAGCAGTCCTTTGACCGGCTGCTGGAGCAGGCTCGGGGCGAGCGCACCACGGCCTCGGTGCGGACGTATCTCCGGCTGCTGGACGAGTACAGCACCTATATGACCCGGGCCGGCAAGCAGAAGACGCTGAAATTTCTCTATGAGCTGTTAATGCACCACGAGGGCGACGTCCGCCGCCGAGCCGGGCGGCTGATGGGCCAGATTCTGGCCAACTCCGGCCCCAGCTACCGCAAGGAGCTGCCCCAAGCCGCGCCCAAGTCGGCCCTGGCCCCGACGATGATGGCCATTTTGGACAAGTCCGCCGAGGTCTGGGAGAGCTACCTTCTCCAGTGCCTGCGGCCTGACCGGCGCATCACCGCGGGCCACGCCCAGCGGATCTCCAACTCCCTCAAGGCCATCACCGAGAGCCTCTTCGAAAGCTGCAACCCCACCGAGGCGCCGGCCCTGGCCGAGCCGCTGCTGCGGCTGCTGCGCGAAACCCAGGGAGAGGAGCGCTTCATCCTGGCCGACGCCCTGAGCCACGTTCCCTGCTCCGCCCTGACGCCCGCGGACCTGAACACCTTGGCCGAGCCGCTGCTGGCCCTGGGCCGCGGCCCGGTCCACCACCGCCTGGCGGCCCTGGCGGCCCTGCTCCACCTGCTGCCGCTGGCGGAATCGCCCCTGCCCGCGCCGCTGGAGACGCTGCTGCAGGAGGCCCAGACCGACGGCGAGTTCGCCGTGGCCTATCTGGCGGGGCACATTCTCCACCGGCTGGACCCCCGGGTCACGGCCCATCCCCCGGTGGACCCGGCCAGCCTCTACCTCAGCAACCTGAAAAATGCCGTTCACTGGATGGTCAAGCTGGTCCACGTGGACGCCCTGTGCGACGACGCCGTCCACCATCCCGCCAGCGCCTTCCACACGGCCATGCACCTTTCCAACCTGCTCTCCGTCAGTGAGCATCTGCCGGTGCGGGAGTACGCCGGCAAGGGCCTGCTGCGCATCGCGCCGCACCTGACGGTGGACCAGCGCAACGAGATCGCCGTGGACCTCCTCCGGGAGCTGGAAAATGGCCGGGACCAGGTCTCCCGGTTTATCCCGCCCTTCCTGGGGCGGCTGCTCTGCACGCTGCCGGAGAAGGAATTTGAAGAGGGCATGGGCTTCCTGGAGGACATGATCCGCTCCGGCGTGGAGCGCTCCGCCCGGGCCGCCGGGTACACCCTGGGCGCCATCCTCACCATCCTCCGGGACGACCCCGCCACGGCGGACCGGGCCCTGGGCCTGCTGACCACCGGCATCGCCCACTACAAGAACTCCATCCACCAGACCACCCTCACGGCGCTGTGCCGGGACGTCCTCACCAGCGAGGCCATTCCGCTGGAGGTGCGGCGAGACTACTTCCTGCGGCTGCAGAAAAAGCTCCTGTGTCTGCTGATGGAAAAGCGGAAAAGCCGCCTGACCTTCTTCAACCGAGCCGCCATGCTCAACCACCTCTACCGCTTCCTGGTGGCCTGCGAGGTAGAGCTGGGGCCGTTCCCCGACGTGCCGCCGGAGCCGGTGGCCTTCTTCCCCGGCACCTTCGACCCCTTCTCCGCCGGTCACAAGCGCATTGTGGAGGAAATCCGCGCCCGGGGCTTCGAGGTGTATCTGGCCATCGACGAGTTTTCCTGGAGCAAGCGCACGCTGGCGCGGCTGCGGCGGCGGCGAATCGTCAGCATGTCGGTGGCGGGGCTGTGGCACGTCTACCTCTTCCCCGACGACATCCCGGTGAACATCGCCTCGCCAGAGGACCTGAAGACCCTCAAGGACCTGTTCCCAGACCGGGAGCTCTACTTGGTAGCCGGCAGCGACGTCATTCGCCATGCCTCGGCCTACCAGTCCGACGCCCCCGGCTCGGCTGCCTACTATAACCACATTCTCTTCCGCCGGGAGGCCGACGAAGCCGGTGAGCCACTCTCCCACCTGCTCCACGGCAAGCTCCTGGAGCTGTCGCTGCCGTCTTACTACGAGACCGTCTCCTCCACCCGGATTCGGGAGTATGTGGACAAGGACATGGACATCTCCATGCTGGTGGACCCGGTGGCCCAGGCCTACATCTATGAGTACGGCCTCTACCTCCGTACCCCGCAGTTCAAGCAGGTATTAAAGCCCCAGGACTTCTACTACCGGCGCTATTCCGCCGCCACGATGCCGGCGGAGCTGCGCTACTGTCTCACCGGCCGCGACCCCAAGGCCGTGGGCCTCTACACCCGCCAGGACGACCGGCTGCTGGGCTGGGCCTGCGGCCACACCGCCGGCCCCTCGGAGCTGTACCCGGTGGTGGAGGATATTGAGACGGCCTCCTTCGTCCGTCGCCACACCTCGGGCCGGATTTTGGTGCTGGACGCCGTCCACTGTGAGGGCGGCGACAGCGACGAGGTCTGCCGCAGCGTGGTCAACGAGCTTCTGGCCCGCAGCCTCACCGAGGACAACACCTACGCCCTCTGCCGCCTGCGCACACCCAGACCGGCGCTGCTCTCCGCCCTGGAGCAGCTGGGCTTCGCCCCCATTCCCGGCGGCGAGGGCCTCTACTACGTGGATATGCGCGACCCCATGGTGCTGATTCAGGATATGTACCTCTCCATCAAGCCGCCCCACCGAGACGACCCCGTGGTGCTCCGGGCCGTGGAGGAGAGCCGCCCGCGGCTGCGCCGGGCGCTGACGGGGCTGTTCCCCGGCACCCTGGTGCTGACCTTCGACGCCGAGACGCTCAACCAGGCCCTTTTATATAAGGTGCAGCAGCACAACAAGGTGCTGGACGTACCCAAGGGCGTGCGGCGGCTGGGCAGTCTCATGTGCGTGCCCTACGGCAAGATCCTCTCCGACGCCATCGTCCCCAACACCGTCACCAAGACGCTCCACGTGGAAAAGGTCTATGACCGGGACATCGCCTCCTTCACTGTGGAGGAATACCCCGGCTACAGCACCCTGCGCAACCAGATTCGCACCATCAAGTCCTTCCGCCGTCCGGTGCTGCTGGTGGACGATCTTTTGCACAAGGGCTACCGGATGGACAACCTGGACCCCCTGTTCAAGGAGGCCGGTATGGACATCCGCTGCATCCTGGTGGGCATCATGTCCGGCCGGGGCCAGGACCTGATGACGCTCCAGGGCCGCCGGGTGGACTGCGAATACTTCATTCCCAACCTCCACTACTGGTTCACGGAGAGCGGCCTGTCCCCCTTCCTGGGGGGCGACAGCGTACTGGGCGGCGGCAAGACCGAGCAGCTGCTGCCCTCCATCAACATGATGCTGCCGTACTACTATCCCAAGTACATCTACGACGCGCCTCCCGCCGGCATCCGCCGCCTCTCCAAAACGGCGCTGGAGAACACCCGCTCCATTTTGCTGACGCTGGAGCAGCAGCACCAGAAAAACTGCGGCGTACCCCTGACCCTCAAGCGGCTGGGGGAGGCCGTCTACAGCCCGCGGCTGCCCGACAAGGGCTCGTGGATGCAGTATGACCTGAGCGTCCCCGCCTCATCCTACGTAGGCGACGACCTGGCCCTTTTAATGCGCACCGATACGGAATAACGCGGCAGCCTGTTTGGAGGTATCTATGGCTTGGACTGAAGCAGATTTACAGTACCTGTTCCCGCCCCGGGACTGGGAGCGCGGCGTGCTATATTTCTGCCAGGGCGCCGTGCAGGACCTGCAGATCGAGGGCCCCGCAGACTATGAGACCGTCCAATGCGTGGTGCAGGGAACCAGGGCGTACCATGTGGAAATCCACTGCGCCGGGGAGCAGGCCGCCTTTTCCTGCACGTGTCCCCGCTACCGGGACACCCACTCCTGCAAGCACGCAGCCGCCGCCATGCTGGCGTATTTTCGCAAAAGCCGGCGGCGGACGCAGTCGGACAGCGATTTCTTCGTAAAGCAGATGCTCCGCACCTATGCGGACAGAGCCGCGCCGCAGCAGGGCCAAATCCGCCTGGCGGTGCAGCTCCATCGGCCCGCCTCCCGAGACTATCCCACCTTTTCCCTGCGCGTCGGCGCGGACAAGCTCTACAACGTGCGGGACATCAGGGCCTTTGCGGGCCGGGTGGCCCGCGGAGAGACCTTCTCCTACGGCAAGGGCCTCTCCTTCTGCCACACGCCGGAGCAGTTCGACCTCCCTTCTCAGGCGCTGATCGCGCTGCTCCTCGACCAGTTCCCCGCCTACCGCGCGCCGGACACCTTTGCCGCGCTGCTCGACCCGGGGACGGATTCCCTGCTGTGGCCCCAGGGGCAAAAGAACCGGATTCGCCTGCTCGGCAGCGCCTTTGACCGGTGGTTTGATCTGCTGCGGGAGCAGCCGCTGGCCGTGGCGGGCGAGACAGACCCCATCGCGCTGGCCGACGGGAACCCGCCGGTGGTGCTGTCGCTGCAAAAGCAGCCGAGCGCCGCGGCGCTGCGGCTGTCCCTCGCGGAGGGCTGGACGCTCTTCGGCAACGCCCGGCACTGCTACGCGCTGAACGCGCAGACGCTGCTGCGCTGCGACGCCGCCTTCTGCGCCCGCCTGCAGCCGCTGCTGCGCGGCAGCGCAGCGGCCCACCGCATCTCCTACGCCGATCTGCCGGTCTTCTGCAGCTGTGTGCTGCCGGAGCTGGAGGCGCTGGTGGAAGTCTGCGACCCGGACGGGCTGCTCCAGACGTACCTGCCGGACCCCTGCACCATGGTGTTCTACCTGGACCTGGAGGGCGACACGCTGCGCATGTCCGTGGCGCTGCGCTACGGCGAAACGGAGGTCCCGCTGGACGACGAGGTCCCTGCCTCCATCAAGCGCAATCTCCGCGCCGAGCAGACGGCGGGCAGCCTGGCGGCGCAGTACTTTCGCCGGGACGACACCGGCGCCTTCCGGCTCTCCGACTTCGACGCGGCCTTCGCCTTCCTCACCGGAGCGCTGGCGGAGTTCCAGCGCCGGGGCGAGGTATATCTCTCCGAGCGGCTCCGGGCCCGGCGGCTCCAGCCGTCGCCGGCCCATGTGGGCATCTCGGTCTCCGAGGGGCTGCTGCGGCTGGACCTGGACACCGGCGGCTTCCCGCCGGAGGAGCTGGAGGCCCTCTACCAGAGCCTCTTAAAAAAGCGGCGCTACCACCGGCTGGCCGACGGGCGGTTCCTGCCGCTGGACGGCTCGGCGCCGGAGAAGCTGGCCGAGCTGGCCCATACGCTCCAGCTCACGCCCCAGGCGCTGGCCCAGGGCGCCGTGGAGCTGCCGGCCTTCCGCGGCCCGTACCTCGACAGCCTGCTGGCGGAGGAGGAGGGCATCGACGTCCGGCGGGACCAGCAGTTCCGCGCCATGGTGCGCAGCTTCAAGTCCGTCGCCGAGAGCGACTTCGCGCTGCCGGACCACCTGGAGCCGGTGCTGCGGCCCTATCAGAAGACCGGCTTCCGCTGGCTGAAGACGCTGGAGAGCTGCGGCTTCGGCGGCATCCTGGCCGACGAGATGGGCCTGGGCAAGACGGCGCAGGTCATCGCCTTCCTGGCCACGGTGACGTCGGACCTGCCCAGCCTGGTGGTCTGCCCGGCCTCCCTGGTCCTCAACTGGAAGGACGAGCTGGAGAAATTCGCGCCGGCACTGCGGGTCCGCCTGATTCTGGGGCCCGCCGCCGCGCGCAGGACGCTGCTCGCCGCCCAGACGCCCGACGACGTCTGGGTGACATCCTACGAGCTTTTGCGCCAGGACCTGGCGCAGTACCGGGAAAAGCGCTTCTACTGCTGCATTCTTGACGAGGCGCAGCACATCAAAAATCAGTCTACGCTGATCTCCAAGGCCGTCAAGCAAATCGACTGCCGCCAGCGGTTCGTCCTCACCGGCACGCCCATCGAAAACCGCCTCAGCGAGCTCTGGAACCTCTTCGACTTCCTGATGCCCGGCTACCTCTTTTCTCACCAGCGCTTTGTGGAAAAGCTGGAAAAGCCCGTGGTCAAGAGCCGGGACCCGGAGGCCGCCGCCCAGCTGAGGCGGCTGGTGCAGCCCTTTCTGCTGCGGCGGCTGAAGCGGGACGTCCTCAGGGAGCTGCCGCCCAAGGTGGAATACGTGCGGCGGATTCCCCTCTCGGAGGAGGAGCGCCGGGTCTATCACGCCGCGGCGCTCCAGGTCCTCCAGTCCTTTGCGGGCGAGGGCCGGAGCAAGCTGGCCGTGCTGGCGGCTCTGACACAGCTGCGGCAAATCTGCTGCGCGCCGGGGCTGTGCTTTGCGAACTACCAGGGCCCCAGCAGCAAGCTGGAGGCCGCGCTGGAGCTGTGCGCCGGCATGGTGGAAAACGGCCACCAGGTGCTGCTGTTTTCCCAGTTCACCTCGATGCTGGACCTGATCCGCCCGCGGCTGGACGCCCTGGGCATTTCTAGCTTCACCCTCGAGGGCGCCACCTCCAAGGAGCAGCGCAGCCGACTGGTCAAGGCCTTCAACGCCGGAGCGGCCTCGGTCTTTCTCATCTCCCTGAAGGCCGGCGGCACCGGCCTCAACCTGACGGCGGCCGACGTGGTGATCCATTACGACCCCTGGTGGAATCTGGCCGCCCAGGATCAGGCGACGGACCGCACCCACCGAATCGGCCAGCGCGCCTCCGTGCAGGTCTACAAGCTCATCACCCAGGATACCATCGAGGAGCGCATCCTCGAGCTGCAGGCGAAAAAAGCCCAACTGATGGACACCATCGCCGGCGATTCAGAGGGCGGCATCCTCCAGATGTCTCAGGAGGAGCTGCTGGCGCTGCTGGCGTGACGGGCCCGTCCGCCGCTTCGGCGAGAAAGGAGAATCCATGGAATATCGAAAAAAACACGGCATCTGTTACGTATCGCTGGGCGGGGCCTTTCCCGCCGGGGCGGTCCCGGTGCGCCACCCGTCGGCGCCGCTGGTGATCCTCATCCGCCGCGACCCCCTCTACAGCCGGGGCTTCTGGGCCATCGACGACCTGGGACAGCTGACGGAGCCGGAAGGCCCCGCCGCGCTGCTGCCTCAGCCCACCCCGGCGGACGCCCCCCAGGACCTCCAGGACTTTGTGAAGGGCCACGGCGCCGCCGTCCTCAACACCGCCTTCCCCCGGGGCTACGAGTTCGCCGAGACCTGGTTCGCCCCCCGGCCGACCCGGCTGCGGCTGACCCTGGTGGGACTGGGAGACGTGGGCGGCACGGTGCTGACGGCCCTGAAGCTCCTGGGCCGGGAGATCGAATCCATTCAGATCTTCGACTACAACGAAAATCTCTGCCGCCGCTACCTGCTGGAGCTGAGCCAGGTCCTGCCCCTGGAGCCCGGCGCGGCCCAGCCCACCATCCGGCTGTGCCGGGAGGACCAGCTCTTCGACTGCGACCTCTTCCTCTTTACCGCCTCCAAGGGCGTGCCGCCGGTGGGCCAGGAGCAGGGGGATGTGCGCATGGCCCAGTACGAGGCCAACAGCCGCCTCATCGCCTCCTACGCCCGTCGGGCCAGAGCGGCCCGGTTCCAGGGTCTGTTCTGTGAGATCTCCGACCCGGTGGACCTGCTGGCCCGGGCCGTATACCTGGAGAGCAACCGGGGCGAGGCCGGCCACTACGACTGGCAGGGCCTGCTGCCGGAGCAGATTCAGGGCTTCGGCCTGGGCGTCATGGCCGCCCGGGCGCTCTATTACGCCGAGGATATGGGCCTCGACCTCTCGCGCCTCCGGGCCTACGGCCCCCACGGCGAGGGCCTGGTGGTGGCCAACGACCCCGACGAGGGCTACGACGAGGCCCTCTCCCAGCGGCTGACCACCCTGGCCAAGGAGGCCAACCTCCGGGTGCGGGAGCTGGGCTTCAAGCCCTACATCGCCCCGGCTCTCAGCTCCGCCGCCGTCAGCATCCTCCAGCTGCTCCGCGGCCAATATCACTACGGCGCGGTGCCGCTGGGCAGCGCCTACTTCGGCTGCCGCAGCCGATTCACGCCCCTGGGCCTCCAGACCCAGCGGGAGCCGCTCCACCCTGACCTGCTGGAGCGGCTGGAGGCGGCCTATCGCGCCCTGCAGGAGGTCCGCTGAGATGACGCCCCGTCTTGTGCTGCTGGGCAGCAGCCCCCGGCTGGAGGCTGTTTTGGCGCCCCACCAGCTGCCGCGCCTCTCCCCGGAGGCGCCGCTGGCCGGACAGCGGCTGCTCATCGCCATCGCCCTGGACGATGCCGGGGCCGCCCCCGCTTATTACGCCCTGCTGCGGCGGCTGCGCGCCGCGCCGGACGCCCTCGCC